>JANRLI010000017.1 GCA_033762625.1 Alphaproteobacteria bacterium | reverse complement strand
CATGAAAAACTTCCTGTCGTTTGCATTTGTATCTTTCGCTCTTCTTGCTGTGCCCGCTTTTGCTGAAACACCAGCAGCAGCGCCGGATGCCAAGACTGTTGCACAACCAGTTGCAGCCGCCCCCGCAGCTGCACCAGGCGCAGCGCCTGCAGCAGTACCGGTAGCAGTACCAGGCCAACCCGCAGCAGCCCCCGCTGGTCCAAATACTATTGCGCCATCAACACCTCAGCCTAAAACCGAAGTCTTGACGGATGAAGCAGTGGAAGATGTGCTAAAAGATATTACCATGCACAAGCGCCCTAATGATTTTGCTGGCGCACAACAACTCGCTATCCAAAACCGTCAGGAACGTATGGAGATGCTGCAAAAGTCGATGGAATGCGTTCAAAAAGCTGCCACGGTTGAAGACTTATACGCATGTCAGGCAGATGAGCGTAAAAGCCTTGATAAAATCTGGCTTTCATACTGCGATACAACCGTGTCCTTCCTTGGTACCCGCCGCGTAGCAAAAAATAATGCTAAGGGTAATCAGCAACTTGAAGCCCGTCCAAAGGCTTCGGAATGTGATCGTGCCATGGCCGCTGTGACTGGCAGACCAGTTTTTCAAAAACCAGCTGAGGACGTACAGCAATAACATAAAGGGTCTGGAATGCGCGTTTGGGATTTAAGAGCGTTCCTTTTTATCATGCCGCTGGTCGCCGCCGTTCCTGTTTGGGCGGAAGCGCCAGCTGCAAGCCCTAAAGATGAAAAAATCACCATCGAAGCCAAACAGCATGAAGTCGGCCAAAAAGAAGCCAGCCAAAAAGAAGATGGCGTAAAATCAAACCGCAAATTTCCTGATTTTGTGTTTGCCTTATCTGATGAAGATAAAGCGAAGATGGATATTCCACCTGCCTTGTATGCTGATTTCTGGAAAAAATGGCATTTCGTTGGTGCGCGCTGGCGTCAGGATATTCACGAATTCCGTTTGACGTATGCCAATGATCTTGCATGGAATACACTAATTGAACAGCGTACCGATTACCCAGTTGGTGCAATGTTCGGTAAGCTGGTGTATCCCGCTGAAGAAGATTTGGCCCTGCCCAGCAGCGTCATGCCATCACGTTTTTTGAACCGATTGATGGTGATGTTATGGGACCCAAACCACAAGAAAAAATCTGCCGACGGCTGGACATATCTGCGCTTTATCAATCCTGATCCGCGCGCGCCGCAGGACCCCGCCAATACTGGCATTTGGGGTGTAATGTCGGATGCAGAAATCAAGGCCTGCGTTGAATGCCATGCGCGTGCGGCTGACCGCGGTGCTGTATTCTCCCAACCACAATTCCTTTTTGCAGATAGCAAAGAAACGCCGCCTGTTAAAGACAAGGCGGTATTATCCAACCGCTTTAGTGAATCGATGAAAGATCTGGATCCCAAGAAAGTTCCACGCATCGCATTGAACCTGATTAATAGTATTGACCAGTGGAAAGGCCGCCCGCTTAAAGGTTATGAAGGCGATTTTTTTGCTGGCGCGCTGGGTGAAATGGGGCCTGTGCTGGCAAAAATTGCACAAAAAGATACGGGTTCGATTTTCCTAATCTATGACCGAACAGATCCTGATACGCTGGAACTCGCATCCAGTATCAAAAAAACCAACTATGAAAACTGCGTGGGGTTGGTCCGCTTGCGCGGCTCTGCTGTAAATTTCATTAAAGAAGGCGGCAAGCGGCGCAAGCTGGAACAGAATGGTGATGCCGCTTATCCTGCTGCTGCGGAAGATGACGGTGACGCGCTTGTGAAGAAGGGGCCGCAGGGCGTTATCGTGCGCGATGTATCGAAAGAATATAAGCCATCTGCCATGCTATTTATCACCTGCGGTGGCCAAGGCATCAGCAGGCAAATCTTGCCATTGGTCTATACAGCAAAAGATAGAGATGGCTTGCCCAGCTATTCATTTGCGCCAGCCGTGATTGAATAGGCGATTATCGAACAGTTCAACTTAAGGTTTAAGTGTTTTCAGATACGCGATGATATCAGCGCGGTCTTCTGCTTTTGGTACGCCGGGATAGGTCATGCGTGTTCCGGGTGCATAGGATTGAACGCCAGTTAAAAAAGCATTCAGATTTTCTTCAGTCCAGATTTTATCCTGCATGGATTTCAATTTCTCTGAATACACAAATCCTTTTTTGGAAGCATGATGCGAACCGACAATTCCGAACAGGTTTGGACCAAAACGAACTGGGCCATCTTCATCGAAGGTATGGCATTCAATGCACATATGCACGAGGCTATGGCCGCGTCGAGGATCAGCTTTGTTGATGAGATCTTGAAGTGCCGCGCGTTGCTCAGCACTGGCTGGATCATCGTCTGCATCATCAATTTTATTCTCACTCGAATGTTCGCTTGGTTTTTCTTTTTGCTTTTCTTGAAGCACTGGAAGCGGCGCTGTTTTATTCGGTGACCCTAAATGGAACCACGTTGCTGCGCATAGCGCAGCAATCAGAATGACTAGCAAAAACCAATAAGGACGTTTAGCGCGCGTTGACATTCTGATTCCTGAAAAAGATGGTTGGTAATGTAAAATTAACCATGATTTAGAAAGACAGTAAACTTATTTGCAGTTTATCTGATTTGTGCTGCGCGGCACATACCGATGTTAAGCTTGTGACAAAATGTATCGCATGATGATTCACGATTGATTATCAAAGACATCACAAATTGCGGCAGAATTTCCCAAGAAAATTTGAATGGCATTTTAACAAATTTGTAACCGTATCAATTAAGAAACCGGCAATTGTTTTAACCTAAAGTGCATGTTGAATTCAAAATTCTAGTGGGAGTCTTATATGCGCACTTTATTTGTCTTGCTTGCTTTGTGCTTCTCATTAGCGGGAACACAAGTTAATGCTCAAACGACAGATTTAGATTGGGTATCCAAATGGGGTACGCTTGATCTGAAGTCAGCAGACGATCCTGTGATCCCATCAGATCGCCATGGCGTTAAACGCGATATTAAAGCGGCGGTGATGGGCTGTAAGCCAGCGCCGCAAGATCCCAATTTTTCAAAGCTTAAAGGCTATGAAGTAGACTTTGACGGTGATGGTCTCAAAGATATTGTCATCGATCCCGTTGGCTACTTTGGTGGTGAAGCAAAACTTGATACATGCCCTGTACGCATCTGCCGTGAAGATGGCTGTAACTTGCCGGTCTATCACAATGATGGCGATACCCAAATTATCGAAGGGAAACCAACTGCACTCGATCCATGCCCGGCAACTGCTGAACTGAACGTAACATGCCGCAAGGAATGTTCAGCAACAGAAAAACAATGCCCTGCATTATTTAATCATGCACGTAACGTCGCATGGTCAGGCTATGTGCTGGCTTCAACCTTCATTTCGCCAGATGCGTATTTGTCAATGCGTGAAGCAAATAAGAATACATTCCCAGATAAGCGCTACATTTACCGTGATAAAATCAATAACAATCCGGTATTCCGTATCGTGCGCGATCGCAGCTATTGCAACCTCGAGGAAATGGACGCAAACCACGACGGCGTAGTGTCCAGCAGCGAAGGATGTATCAAATACATGCAACATACCACCAGCAAGAGCCTTTGCTCAGGCGCTGATGGTTGCTTTGTGGATATGTACTATCCGACTGTGATTGTAAACGCAACCGATGACGCAGCACGTTACATTGATAGTATCTTGGTTGGTACGTCTGCGCGTGACTTCTTTGATAGCTCGAAGTCGGTAGGCGGCCGCGGTGCAACCAGCATCGATGGTATTGACATTAAAGGTCAAGGCTTCAAGCTTCTATCTGGCCATGGTCTTGCCTCGCAGGTTCCTAACTTCGACGTAAATGCGAACGAAGGCGAAACCTGTAAGGATGTAACCTATAACGAAGAAGTATGTACCGACGGCTTTGGCCGCAAGACTGTTGGCGAAGATGGCCAGCCAGTTTGCCATACCGAAGTGAAGGTAAAGAAGGTGTGCACCAAGCCTGAAGCTAACCTTCAGTTTGTTTGCAAGGAATACTATAACCGCTCTGATAAGGATATCTTCATCCCAGCAGAAACGGATATTGAATATGTATCCTTCATCAACGCTGCGCAGCGCGGTAGCATACCCGATGTAAGCATCCGTGAATGTGAACGCAAGTTCACCCCATGGGTTGGTACAACATCATGCAGCGCTGTAACTCTGGCTTGCAATGAAGTACGCAAGATTGCCGCAGAACGTAACTGTATCCGTTCGACATCATCGAAGGGTGCATGCAGTGAGTGTGCCGGTAAAGATACGCAGATTATCGACGGTTTCCGCGATAGCTGTAGCTTCTTTGCAGAGTGTGTTGGCGAACCATGCCCAGAAGTACACAACTTCTGTGTAAGCGCAGACACCAAAATCTTGCTGGCTGATGGCACCGAAAAAGAAATCGATGCTATTAAAGTGGGCGACATTGTAAAAGCCTTCGACAGCAAGCACCCGCTTAAGGATCTTAAAGATGCCAAGGTGAAGTCTGTTATGATTACCGGCGAGAAACAAGTTCTCAAGCTGAATGATCTGAAGATTACCTCGGTACACAAGGTCATCCTTGAAGGAGGTAAGGTGGTTGAAGCCAAGAACGTGAAGATTGGCGACAAGATCATCGGTGCCGATGGCAAGGTGATTGTAGTTAAAGAAATCACCGAAAACAAAACCCCGGTTACCGTATATAACCTGGATGTGGAAGGTGCAGACGGATATATCGCAGGCGGCTTGAGAGTGCTGGATTATCCAGTTCCTGAGAAGAAATAACCGTCGGTAAGCGACGTACCAGATATCAAACGAGGGACCCGGCGTCCCTCGTTTTTTATTGGTGGTTTTGGTTACAAAAGTTTATAATTCCCCCAGATTCTCTTACGTAAGGATTGGTTCATGAAGTACTCCTTAGCATTCGCCGCCATCTTCGGTTTTCTAACATTTGTTGCTGAGCCAGCTTTGTCCGCTGATGCGCCTGCACCGCAACCTAACTTTGGCCCTGAAATTCGCTACAAGCCCGAACAGCGTTTCGCCGTTCCAACCAACAAGGCAACCGGTTTGAACAACGCAAAAAACGTGGTCATCAAGGAAGTTTCTCTGAGCAGCCTTCCCGAATATATGCGCATACAGGCAGATACCCTTTCTGAAACCTGCACCAAGGATATAGAAAACAAAAAGCTGCTCAAATTCTATCGCTACACATCCGATGCAACACGTGATAATTCGGTTTCTGCTAGTTATCTTATAGATTTCGCGGGATGGGCTGATAAGCCGATGCAAACATGTGTTCTTGGCACTGCGTGCAATAAGGATGGCTGTATGCTGGTAGGCTATAATTCAACCGCCTATGAAAAATGGAACCAGCACTTTATTCTCCGTCAAAAAAGCTGGGAACATAAGAATGTGGAGGACAGCAGGCTGAAAACCATTTTGACTGTTTTTGGTCTTACGACGAAATGCAAAGGCGCGCCTGCGGCAGATAAAAAAGAAGATGATGGCTGTCCTGTCCAGCGCATATGGCTTGAAAGCGGTTTTGTGGAGTATAAAAATGGCGGCATGCTTGATAACGTAATGCCGTTTGTCGATACGCCGCAGGAAGTTCCAGATGCGGTAACGCCCCCGACGGAAGCAGCTCCCGCTGAAGCACCGGCAGAGACACCCGCAGAAGCTCCAGCGGAGCAGACCGAGTAGTGCTACTGGTTGAGCTTCATACCCTCAACCAGCTTGCCTGCATTGTATTTAAACATCGCCTGATAACTGGAGGCTGGGCCATCCTTGGGGGATAGTGCATCCGCATAAAGCGGCGCACCAACGCTAACCTTGGCTTCTTCTGCCAGTTGTTTAATGACTTTTTCGCTGGCCATGTTTTCAAAAAATACGGCTTTTACGCCTTCCTGCTTCAGTTGGGTTATCATTTCCTTCATGCCTTTGGCGCTTGGCTCGGCTTCGGTGCTGATGCCAACGGGCGCTTTGAACGTCACACCGTAAGCATCAGAAAAATATCCGAATGCATCATGCGATGTAATCACCTTACGCTTGCTTGCGGGTATCTGCGCAATTTCTGCTTTTACCCAGCTATCTAATGCGGCTAATTCGCTATCCAGCTTTGCGGCATTGGCTTTGTACTGCGCGGCATGTGCGGTGTCTGCCTCGCTTAGTGCTTTGGCAATATTGTTGATATATAAACGGCCATTACTCAGGCTTTGCCATGCATGGGGGTCGGTAACAGCAGTTCCATGTTTGTGTCCATGCCCGTGGTCATGCTCGTCTTCTTCCTCAGTCATGGTGCGTGTATGGTTTAAGCCTGTGCTTACTGTTACGAGTTTGCCTTTGTAATCAGCTGATTTAACTAGGCGTTCAATCCATCCTTCAAAGCCAAGCCCATTGATGAATACGATAGATGCGCGGGCAACTTTTTTTCCATCGGCGGGTGTGGGCTGGAATACATGCGCATCGCCATCTGGGCCAACCAGCGTCTCGACTTCAATTAAATCGCCGCCAACCTGCTTGACCATATCGCCAAGAATAGAAAAGCTGGCGACAACTTTTAGTGGCGCCGCGTGCAAGGGAAGGGAAACTATAGACATAGCTATGGATATTGCGGCGAGGAGCTTGCGCATGTGCTTATCCTTGTGGTCAGTTTTCAAGATGCTTGGCAGGGTAATATCGTGCCCGGACGCTGCCATATCGCCCGAACAAGAGTGAAGCAATATAAACGCATCCGGCGGTCAGAATAATCGCAGGGCCCGAAGGAACATTTTCATAATAGGAAACAAGCAGGCCAATAAAGCCTGAACAAATTCCAATTCCGCATGCGGTGAGTGATAGGGATAGGAAATGCCGTGCCCAAAACCGCGCAGCAGCTGCGGGCAGCATCATTAATCCAACTGCCATGAGTGTGCCCAGGGCCTGAAACCCCGCAATCAGGTTGATTACGACCAGGACAAGAAAAAGCAAATGATACAAGGAACCGAACCGGTTCACCGAGCGCATGAAAATAGGGTCAAAAGCTTCAGTAAGAATAGGGCGATAAAATAGCGTAAATAAAACGAGCGTCACACTGGTTACGCCTGCCATTAATTGCAAGGAAGTCTTATCAATCGCAAGTACCGACCCGAATAACAGATGCACCAAATCAATGGTGTTGCCGTGCAGTGAAATCAGTAGCACACCCAAAGCCAGTGCAATCAGGTAGAACGCAGCAAGGTTCGCATCTTCACGCAAGATGGTGGTACGGGTAACAATCCCAACGCATAGTGCAACAAGAATACCGGCGATTAGACCGCCAAGGCCCATTAATGGCACCGATAAGCCGCCAATTAAAAATCCAGCGGCAATGCCGGGCAATACGGCGTGCGACATGGCTTCGCCCATTAAACTCATACGGCGTAAAATAAGCAGTACACCTAGCGGCCCGGCGCCAAGGGATAAAATAATGCAGCCGATAAGTGCGCGGCGCATGAATACGTAATCAGCAAAAGGACTGATAATGGTGTTGATAAGCTCCATCACGCTGCCTCATCACTCATTGTATCACGGCGGCAGGCCACCGCATCATCATGCCAGTGTTGCGATAATTCCTGCGCAGATGCCAAATGTTTATCAGTTAATGCCGTGGCGGTTGGGCCCCATGCAACGATTTCTCGCGCTAGAATAAGCGTTTCGGGGAAATGGTGTTTTACCTGCTCCATATCATGCAACACCGTTAAAACTGTTTTGCCCTTTTTATGCCAGGCTTCGATCAAATGCAGCAAATCATGCGCGGTGCGTGTATCTATCGCGGAAAATGGTTCATCTAATAAAAGAATATCCGCATTTTGTAACATTAGCCGTGCGAAGAGCACGCGTTGAAATTGCCCTGATGATAATGCGCCGATTGAACGCTGCGCGAATGCTTCCATGCCAACTTCGTCTAGCGCAGCTAATGCCTGCTCGCGTTGCTTTAAAGAAACACTTCCAAAATTGCCGCAGCTTGGCCAATGCCCCATCATCACTACATCGTAAACCGAAAGCGGGAAAGTGCGGTCAATCTCCGCAATCTGCGGCAAGTAGCCGATGCGTTTTTTATTTGCTTCGGTAAAATTCAATTCGCCTGACATGGGTTTGATAAAACCGGCAATAGTTTTTAGCAGCGTGCTTTTGCCAGAACCATTTGGCCCAATCACAGCCGTTAAACTACCACTGCTAAATGTGCCTGAAACATGGTGGATGGCGGGGTGGCGGTCATAACCGGCGGTGATATTTTTAATCTGAATTCCCATTTAGCCCACCAGTGCCCAGATACCTACCAGCAGCCATGCCATCCATAAAAGGCGGGTGAGTGCTGAAGCAGAAAGGGCGGTTGGGATTGGTTTAAAATGTGATGCGCGATGTGCCATGGCATGGTGGTAGCACGGTTTTCTTATTGATACAATATATCATTTTAATTTTGTATGTTAACGGATATAATCTAGACACAATTAAGATCTAGGAAGGCCGTATGAGCAAGCATCACAAGCATAAACGCAATAAGCAGCATTTTATTGCCGTGGTTACTGACCGCGTGAAAGCGCGGGGTGAGCGCATGACGGAGTTGCGCCTTGATGTATTAAATTTGCTCTTGCAGCAAACCAATCCTATCGGCGCTTATGATTTGCGCGATAAACTGAATAGCCAAAAAGAAAAAGCTAACGAAAAGAAAATCGAACCTGCCAGCATTTATCGTTGTCTTGATTTTTTGGTGTCGCTGGGTGTGGTGGTAAAACTGGAAAGCCAAAATGCCTTTATACTTTGTGAACATGTGGACGAACAGCATCAGCACGTATTGATGCTCTGTAACGGTTGCGGCGCTACCGCTGAATTGCATGATGATGTTGCTGTGCGTCGCCTTGATAAAAATGCGATATCGCTTGGGTTTACCCCGCAGCATCATGTGCTGGAAATTCATGGAACATGCCGCGAATGCCAAGCTTGATACGTATTATACTTTTGCTTGTTGTTTTTGTGCTCCCCTGTCCGTTATCTGCGCACCCGCATGCGTGGATATCGATGAAAACTGCCTTTGTATTCAATGATAAAGGGCAGATCATCGCCATGAAGGAGCATTGGCTGTTTGATAAGATGTACACTGCTTTTGCGTTGCAGGATTTTGATCCCAATCATAATGGCAAGCTCGACAAAGACGAGCTGATGGAGCTCGCCCGTGAAAACCTGAAAGGCCTTAAGGAATTTAATTATTTCACTGTTGTAGAAATGGATGGTGATAAAAAACTGGCTTTTGGCGAACTCTCTGCGATGGATTCGTATTTGGAACATGATCAAATTGCGATTGATTTTACGCTGCCCTTTGCTGAACCATTCGATGCCAATAAACAAAAGCTTACCTACCGCATTTATGACCCGACCTATTACATCGATATGGGGCATTACGAAAAAGAACCTGTACATTTCGAAGGACCCGCGCCCAAAAACTGCAATTTTGAAATTGCCCACCCAGCCGTTGATATAAATTTAATTGCATCCGCCGCAGCGCTCGATAAAAAAGCCACCGCACCAAAAGATTTTGGCTATTCCTTTGCTGAAAAGGTTACCATCACATGCAAATAACCGACATTGTTCAGGTCATTCAGGATGGCCAGCGCATCTTTCATGATACGATAATCAATGATTTGCAGATGATTAAAGGTGGCGCACTGTTATCCACCTTCAGTCTGATGTTGGTCGGGTTTCTATACGGTGCATTCCATGCAATAGGTCCTGGGCATGGAAAGGTGATTGTATCCAGCTACATGCTGGCCAATGAAAACAGTTTGAAGCGCGGGTTGGTTATTGTGCTCTTGTCATCGCTGATGCAGGCGCTGGTTGCGATCACGGTTGTTATTAGTTTTTTCTACATCCTCAACCTTGCGCGTGCGCAGGCTGAATATGTTGTGTCCATGCTTGAGATTGTAAGTTACGGGATCTTGAGCTTGTTGGGCATGGGCTTGATTATACGCGGCGCAAAAGAATTATTTGCGCTATCTAAGTCCAAGCACCACCATCACGTGCATTGCAATCATCACCATCATGATGAGCATTGCGGTCATGCGCATGGGCCAGAAATGGCAAAGCTGGAAAAGAAGCATGATTTGCCATCCATCATCGCTATTATTATTTCGATTGGTATCCGCCCTTGCACGGGTGCGGTGTTATTGCTGTTCCTTGCCTGCATCATGGGCGTTGTATTGCCGGGCATTTTTGCGATTTTTGCAATGGCGATTGGTACTGCGCTAACCACCAGCATTCTGGCTGTAATTACGGTTAAATCTAAAAACATGGCACTGGGTTTTATCAAAAAATCCGAGCACAAAATGCATCTGGCGCATGGACTGCTAAGTATTACTGGCGGTTGTATCGTGATTTTGGTGTGCGCCAGCTTTCTAACGGTTGCCGCAAACAACATCAAGCCAATGCCGGATGAAACCAGGAAAGCACTCCCACTGATGCACTTACCAAATCGCTGATGTTATGATTACTTCATGCCTGCAATACGCAGCAGGCCGGTTTCCAGATCGCCCTTGAACAAGTCAAGGTTATTGCGCACACGTGCGGTGGTCATGATGCCAATAATAAATACATCCATCTCGCGTGCTTTTTCTTTAATCTGGTGATCTTCAATAATATTGAGTGATACAGCTTCACGCAAAATTTGTTCCAGAAACAGTGTTGCATTTTCGAGTTTGCGTTCAACCGCTTGGCGCAGCGTTTCATCCTGCATGCTCATTTCACTGCCAAGCGATGCGTAGGGGCAGCCGCATACATGGCCGATTGCATCAAATTTTTCTTTCTGCTGATCGTAGATAAACTGGCTCAGCATCTTGATTTTTTCTTTTGGCTTCGCTTGTGCTGAGAGAATCTTTTTAATTTCGGGTTCGATTTGTTGCCAGTGGTCGTCCAGCGCTGCAATAGCCAATGAATTTTTGCTTGGGAAGAAATGGTAGAAGCTACCTTTGTTAACATTTGCGCGGCGGCAAATATCATCAACACTTACGCCGCTATAGCTGTTCTGCCATATAAGTGTATGGGCTGCTTCCAGTAATCTTGTGCGCGTATCGGCGCTATGCGTTGCTGTGCTAGGTTGTGCCATCGTAAAACTGTTTTCAGGTTATCATTTAGGTTGGGTTGACTGCCTAGTCAACACCCTCTATATATTGTATCTCATTTTGGAGAAACTAATGGTTGTATTCAATCGAAAAAATCTATTTTTGTTTGCTATTGTAATTATTGGAGTAATTTCCAGTGCGCGACTGTTTGTCGCGCATGCCGAAGGCCCCCCCGCCATGCCTCCACCGCCGCCTATTACGATGGCCGCGGTATTGGAAAAAGATGTGATTGAGTGGAGTGAGTTTTCTGGCCGCATCGAAGCAATGGATGCAGTTGAAGTAAAACCAAAAGTTTCCGGCACCATTGAAAAGGTGCATTTCCAAGACGGCGCGATGGTTAAAAAAGGTGAGATCCTATTTACAATCGACCCGCGCCCTTACAAAGCCGAGTATGACCGTTTAACAGGCACACTTGCCGCTGCAGAGTCAGCGCTCGTAAATGCAAAGCAGGAAATTGCCCGCGCCAAGAATTTAATGGCAACCAAGGCGATTTCAAAACGGGAATATGACGAACGCGCAAGTGCGCTTCGTATTGCCGAAGGTAATATGCGTGCAGCCAAGGGCGCTGTGGAAGCAACCCGCTTAAATATGGAATATACTGATGTTGTTGCCCCTATTTCTGGGAAGATTGGCCGCGCTGAAATCACCGAAGGCAATACGGTGAACGCTGGCGGTTCTGCCCCGGTTTTGGCCCGTATTGTTGCGCTTTCCCCGATTTACATCAGCTTTGAGGTGGACGAACAAACCTTCCTTTCCCATATCCAGCATTACCCTGCCGATGCGTTGAAACAAATCCCGGTTCAAGTTGGTCTGGCTAATCAAAAAGACACTCCCATTTCTGCAACCATCCACTCGTTTGACAACCAGTTGAATGTGTCCTCTGGAACCATTCGTGTTCGCGCAATTAATGATAACGCCGATGGCAAATTGGTGCCTGGCCTGTTCGCGCGCGTGAAACTTGGCACACCGCGGGCTGAAACGCGTTTGCTAATTAGCGAAAAGGCAATCGGTACTGACCAAAGTAAAAAATACGTATTCGTTGTGAATGACAAGAACATGGCGGAGTACCGCGAAGTCACCTTAGGTTCCATCGTCGATGGTCTTCGCGTAGTGAACAGCGGCTTGAAAGCTGGCGATAAGGTGATTGTCAACGGCCTGATGCGCGTTCGCCCCGGTGCGCCGGTAACCCCCGATTTGGTGGATATGCAGACGGAAGCTTCGCCAACAGCAAATTCCGGCACTCCAGTCGCGCAGCCTGCCGAAGCAAAGCCGGAAGTAAAACCTGATGTAAGACCTAGCGAAGCAAAAAAAGATGACGTACCTGTGCTTATCCCTGCCGAAAAAGAACCGATTAAAGTTCAGGATATTCCATCAAGCGTTGATCAGCCAAAGAAACCCGAGTAGCCAGAGCAGTTTATGAATATCTCCAACACGTTTATTGATAAACCCATTCTTGCTTCGGTTTTATCGCTTTTCATCTTTATTGCAGGGCTGATTTCGCTCCCGTTGATGCCCATTTCCGAATATCCGGAAGTTGCGCCGCCATCGGTTGTGGTGCGCGCTGCTTATCCGGGCGCGAACCCCAAAGTTATTGCTGAAACCGTTGCTGCTCCACTTGAAGAAGCCATTAACGGCGTTGAAGACATGCTGTACATGTCATCGCAAGCTACAACTGACGGTAATGTGAATATTACCGTTACGTTCAAGCTGGGTTCCGATGCGGATAAAGCGCAGCAATTGGTGCAAAACAGAATTTCGCAGGCATTGCCGCGCCTTCCCGATGTTGTGCGCACCATTGGTGTGACGTCTGCAAAAAGCTCTCCCGACCTGACATTGGTGGTGCACTTATTTTCCCCCAACGACCGCTATGATATGCTGTATCTGCGCAATTACGCGCTGCTTAATGTCAAAGACCGTTTGGCGCGTATAGAAGGTGTGGGGCAGGCATTGTTATTCGGCGCGGGTGACTATGCGATGCGCGTCTGGCTTGATCCGCAAAAGGTCGCCGCCCGTGGTTTGAACGCCAGCGATGTTGTAAATGCCATTCGCGAACAGAATATTCAGGTTGCGGCAGGTATCATCGGTGGTTCGCCCGCTGCGAAAGATGTGCATTTTGAATTGCCCGTGAATGCGCAGGGCCGTTTACAAACCGTGGAGGAATTCGGGGATATTATTTTAAAAGCAGGGCAGGATGGTTCCATTACGCAATTAAAAGACGTGGCACGCCTTGAACTGGGTGCTTCGGAATATTCGCTGCGGTCATTGCTGAACAACAAACCTGCTGTTGCGGTACCTATTTTCCAAAGCCCCGGCGCAAACGCGATTGAAATCTCTGACCGCATCCGCGCGATGATGGAAGAATTGAAAAAGGATTTCCCCGAAGGCGTTGATTACAGCATCGTGTACGACCCCACCGTATTCGTTCGCCAATCGATTGAAAAAGTTATTCATACATTGCTCGAAGCTGTGGCTCTGGTGGTGCTTGTGGTCATTATCTTTTTGCAAACATGGCGCGCATCCATCATTCCGCTATTGGCTGTACCGATTTCTATTATCGGGACATTTGCCTTCATGCATTTGTTTGGCTTCTCGATTAATGCGCTATCACTGTTCGGGCTTGTGTTGTCGATTGGGATTGTGGTGGATGACGCGATTGTGGTGGTTGAAAACGTCGAACGAAATATTGAAAACGGACTTAAGCCGCGTGATGCCGCATTTCAAGCGATGAAAGAGGTGAGTGGGCCGATTATTGCCATCGCGCTCGTGCTGTGTGCCGTGTTTATTCCTATCGCATTTATCAGTGGTCTTACGGGCCAGTTCTATCGCCAGTTTGCGCTTACCATTACCATCTCTACGGTTATTTCTGCGTTTAACTCTCTCACTTTATCGCCAGCGCTGGCGGCATTGTTGCTCAAGAGCCATGATGCGCCAAAGGACGCGCTCACCAAGGCCATGGATAAGTTGTTCGGCCCCTTCTTTAGCTGGTTCAACAAATTTTTCCGCGCCAGTTCTAATAATTATTCACACGGTGTTGCCAAAATTCTAGGACGTAAAAGCATTGCGATGATGATTTATGGTGGCTTGATTGCTGCCACGTTCTTGTTATTCGGCATGGTCCCTGCGGGGTATGTGCCATCGCAAGACAAGCAATATCTTGTTGCATTCGCGCAGTTGCCCGGTGGCGCATCGCTTGAACGCAGCGAAGAAGTTATCCGCACCATGTCTGAAATTGCATTAAAAGAGCCCGGCGTTGAAAGCTCGGTTGCGTTTCCTGGTTTATCAATTGCGGGGTTTAGCAACAGCCCGAATGCCGGTATCGTGTTTACAACCCTGAAACCGTTTGAAGAACGTATGTCGCCAAATTTATCAGGCGCTGCGATTGCCGCATCACTCACGCAGAAATATGCAGGCATTAAAGATGCGTTCACCGCTATTTTCCCGCCGCCACCTGTATCGGGCCTTGGTACAATCGGCGGATTTAAATTGCAAATCGAAGATCGCGGCGATGCCGGATATGATGAATTGAATAATGTCATGATGCAGGTGCAGAATAAGGCCCGCATGTCCAATTTATTGGATCCATGGAGCGTGTTCAGTTCCTACCAGATCAACGTGCCGCAGCTGGATACCGAAGTAAACCGCGCGAAAGCCAAACAGCTGGGTATTCCGCTGACCGAAGTATTCAACACCATGCAGATTTATCTGGGTTCACTGTATATCAACGACTTCAATAAATTTGGTCGTACCTTCCGCGTGGTCGCACAGGCCGATGCGCCGTTCCGCGCGCATCCTGAAGATATTTTGCAGCTTAAAGTGCGTAATTATAACAATGAAATGGTGCCGCTTGGTGCGATGGTAAATGTAAAGGAAACTTACGGTCCTGATCGCGCCATGCGTTATAACGCATTCCGTTCTGCTGACCTGAATGGCGGGCCGGCACGCGGCGTTTCATCGGGTCAGGCGCAGGAAGAAATCGAACGCATTCTCAAGGAAACCTTGCCAAAGGGCATGAGTTATGAGTGGACAGATTTAACCTATCAGCAAATTCTTGCTGGCAACACGGCATTGCTTGTCTTCCCACTGTGTGTGTTGTTCGTTTTCTTTGTGCTCGCCGCGCAATACGAAAGCATCAGTCTGCCGCTTGCCGTTATCTTGATTGTTCCGATGTGTCTTCTTTGCGCTATTACAGGTGTGTGGATTATGGGCAAGGAGAATAACATTTTTACCCAAATTGGGTTTATCGTCCTGGTGGGGCTGTCGTGTAAAAACTCGATTTTGATTGTTGAGTTCGCGCGCGAATTGGAAATTCAAGGCCGCAGCATTGTCGATGCAGCGATTGAAGCCTGCCATTTGCGCCTGCGCCCGATTTTGATGACATCCTTTGCCTTTATTATGGGGGTAATTCCCCTGGCAACTTCCACTGGCGCTGGTGCAGAAATGCGCCGTGATATGGGCGTTGCTGTGTTTTCGGGAATGCTGGGTGTAACCTTCTTTGGCCTGTTCCTTACGCCGGTATTTTATGTTCTCATTCGTCAGCTGGCGACGCGCAATAAAAAACAAATCCCGCAGCAAGGGGCCCACCATGAATAAGGTAGCCATGAATAGAATTATCGTCACCGTTTCTTCCTTGCTGCTCGCAAGCTGCACCCTCGCACCTGATTTGGTGATGCCCGATACGCAAACACCCGAAGCATTCAAGGAAGCTGCAAAGGCACCAGCATCCAACGAAAAAATTGCGGATGGTGCGTGGGCACCCGCACGCACTGATTTATTGGCGGGCGGGCCATGGTGGTATGTATTTAATGACAAGCAACTGGATGAACTGATCGCAGAAGCAAAACAGCAAAACCCAACACTCGAAGCAGCAAAAGCCCGCCTCGAACAGGCACGCGCGCGTTCAGGAATTGCAGATAGTACATTATTCCCGCGCCTTGATGTGGGTGCTGGTCCAACAATTGGTCAGCCATCAGCCGTTTCGCTTGGCTTACCCCATGGCAGCATGTCAAAAACCACCTATACCTATACGGCTTCGGGCACGGTTTCATATGAAGCGGATTTGTTTGGTGGTAATCGCGCTGCATCGAATTCAGCAGAATTGAGTGCTGCAAGTGCCGAGGCAGCCTATCATGCTGCGATGCTATCGCTCGAAGCAGATGTCGCGCAGGCCTATTATGCCCTGCGTTCACTTGACCGCGAACAGGAAATTTTAAATACCACGCAAAAGCTTCGCGAAGAAACCCGCGATTTGACCAAGCGCAGTTTAAAAATCGGTGATGTCAGCGAACTTGACGTTACGCGCGCTGAAGCCGAGCTTGCGCAAACCAAGTCCGAAAGTTTGGAAGTAGGCAGACGGCGCGCCGAAGCCGAACATAACCTTGCATTATTGCTGGGTAAGCCGCCCGCCAAATTGAATATGAAAAAGAATGCCATTTCCGGTGTTCCGCCTGTTGTTCCTGCGGGCGTACCATCGGAATTGCTTCAGCGCCGCCCGGATATTCAAGCTGCGCAAAAGCAAATGGCAGCAGCAAATGAACGCATTGGGGTTGCCCGTGCCGCTTTCTGGCCAGTGCTTAACCTCACGGCGTCGGGCGGGTTCCAATCCAACCAACTGGGCCAGCTCTTTGACTGGTCAAGCCGCACATGGCTATTGGGACCGCTCGTTGGCACTATGCTGACTGCACCTATCTTTGATGCAGGTCGTAATTTCTCCAACCTTGCGTTGAGCAAAGCGGAATTTCAAGAAGCCGTTGCCAATTACCGCCAAAGTGTGTTGGTTGCGTTTAAGGAAGTTGAAGACCAGCTGAGTGGACTGCGTTATCTCAAAGGTGAAGCCGAAGCACAAGCCGAAGGGGTTCGCGCGGCGCGCAAAGCATTCTCGATTGCCAAGACGCGTTACGAAAATGGCTATATCAGCTATCTGGAATTTATCGATGCGCAGCGCTCACTACTTGCCGCTGAGCGTGGCGAAGTACAGGTCCTTGGTGGTCGTTACGTAGCCACCGTGCAGCTTATCCGCGCGCTGGGCGGTTCATGGAGTACGAAAGATATGCAAACCGCAACTCCAGTAGTAGCCCCAGAAACTGCAACCGTTGATTCTGCCAAGAAAACCAACCCGTAACGCAGTTTTTGAGACTCTATACGTAGTGGCTTTTTTCTCTTATCCTTCAGGGCTATCCGCCTGAACCAAGAGACAATCCTTTCGTGACTCCAGATAAAAATCTTTCGCTATTCCAACGCATGTCCAAGCCTTCGAACGAAGCGGAACTGCCAGCCTATCTGCATGTGCCCTTGCAGCAAAAGGCATTCACAATAGCCGATTCAGATTACAAGCTGACTGATGTTGAAAAACAAATGCGCCATAGCGGTTTGTTGTTTGATTATCTGCACCGCCGTTTTGGCCGTGATGGCGGTGCGCTTAATACGGTTTTATTGACCGAAGATTTATTGAAATGGCTTAATCAGCCCGCGCCCGGCAATTATCCATTGCCGATTACCAATTTACTGTGGCTGATTGCCAATTATGTTACGCCGTTTGACCGTCTATGCGATATCAAAACCAAAAAAGGTATCGAAGATTTATATACCGAGGTTGCAGGTAAATATTATGTAGGCATGAATTTGCCATCGCGCCTGCTTCCCGATGCCGTATTTGATTATTTAGCGCAGGATTATCCCTGCGCACGCTCGCCGCATGAACCAGCACTGCCGTTATCCCGTGGCATGGCACAAGTGTGGCGTGATTTTATACCCGAAGTTCCTTTTGCTCCCGCTGATGCGATGGCGCGTATCACTTTTTTCATGCGCTTTTTAATGCTTGTGCAAATGACCGAAATTGATTTGCGGTTATTTTCTCCGCAACTGGTCAAATACCTCAACGGGCCATTATTCCCCAGCGATATGAATAATGTACATGCAACGGGGCTAATTTACGAAGTACTTCGTCTTGCCGGAATGGGCGATGTGGCGGGTTGGAAAAATCCAAGCCAGGTTACCGATTATATAAAGCGTTTTTACAATGGCGCATTTGCAACGCTGCCCTTGCCAAAATCGGTTGGAGAGCATCATCTAGCATTGGCATCCCAGTTTGGGTTGCTGCAAAAGCCGCCTATATTTTTAGCGGGTGATACCAAGGCACGTAAGAAATATATTATGGAAGATGAACCTGCGCTGCCGCAGGACACCGGTAAAGCATGGGTAAACCTGATTGATGTTGGCGAAACCAACGCAACTTTTAATAGTATTACGCGCCGTTTGATACAGGCCATTCAAACCGCGCAGGTATCGATGACCACGTTGTTGCCGCCCTATGAACCCTATCTTGGCATTGTGAAGGCAAATAACTTAATTACCTCGCCATGGGGCAAATTGAATATTTTTGCGGTGGATGCCAGCAAGTGCGCCGATGTAATGCTATCGCAGGGCCTTTCAACCATGAATGGTCGCACCAATATCGGCTATTGCACATGGGAGACCAGCAAGCTACCCCGCGCGCATCGCGCTGGTCTTGATTTGCTCGATGAAATATGGGTTCCCAGTGAATATGTAAAATCGGTATTTGCAGTAGCAACCAGCAAGCCCGTACATGTTATGCCATACCCTGTCACGGTCATGCAGCCCAGCCCAGATATATCACGCAAAACATACGGTCTGCCGAATGATGTGTTTGTATTTGTTACTGCGTTTGATTGTTTTGATTTAATGGCGCGCAAGAACCCGCTTGCCGTTGTTGCTGCGTTTCAGCGTGCATTTCCGAATAATCCTGATGTGCGGTTACTTATTAAAACACGCAATATTGAAAAAGGAAATGCGCCGAAAGAACATGCTGCTCGCCATAAATTGCAGGAAGCAGCGCAAAAAGATACGCGCATTATCCTTTATCACAATAATTACTCGGATGTGGAAATGGCGTCCTTCCTCAATCTGGCTGATTGTTATGTCAGCTTGCATCGTTCCTCTGCCTATGGACGAACGATTATGGAATCCATGCTATTGGGCAAGCCTGTTATCGTAACGAAAGGTTCCGGTACTGCCGATTTTGCAAATGTTAAAACCGCATTACTGGTCGATGCAGTGGAGTGCAGTATTGTCTATGATGCCTATAAATTCCTTGATCAGGAAAAAGGCCATCAATGGCTCGACCCTGATCTTGCACAGGCAACCAAAGCCATGCAGCGTGTTGTGGAAGATAAGGCTTTTGCCGCAAACCTTGCCAAGGCAGGGCAGGCGCATATTGCGGCCAATTATAATCCTGAAGTTACTGGCGCACGGTTGCGTAAGCGTATTGAGGAATTGATGAAATGATCTCAGTCATTCTGTACGGTCGCAATGATAGTCATGGTTATAATCTGCATAAACGTGCGGCCATCAGCTTGAACTGCATTGCCGAAGTGTTGACCGATAAGGACGATGAAATCATATTTGTGGATTACAACACGCCTGATGATTTCATTACATTCCCTGAAGCGATTGCCGATACGCTGACGCCGCGTTGTAAATCCATGCTGCGCATCATTCGCGTGCGCCCCAAGCACCATAACAAATACTTTAAATCCCAAACGGATTTGGTTGCGCTGGAACCTGTGTCGCGCAATGTGGCGTTTCGGGCCAGCAATCCGAATAACCGCTGGATGTTATGCACCAATACCGACATGGTTTTTGCCATGCATGATGACAGCAAGTCGTTATCCGATGTGGTACGTGACTTGCCAGACGGGTTTTATGAACTGCCGCGTTATGAAATGCCCGATTTATTATGGGAAGGGCTCGCCCGCAGCAACCCCAAAGAAAATATCCGCCTCATGAAGGAATGGGGCATGCGATATCACATCAATGAAATACTTGAACGTGGGGAGTTTGCGCTCTTTGATGCGCCGGGTGATTTCCAGCTATTCCTGCGCAAGGATATTTTTGCGATGGACGGGTTTGATGAGCGTTATAACCTTGGTTGGCACATGGACAGCAATTTATGCAAACGCTTTTATATCAAATACGGCGAGACCTTATCGGCAGATAAATGGTTGGCAGGTTGGCATTGCAACCATACCCGCACACAAAGTATTGCGCATGGCGCGGGCCGCAAATCGAACTCCTGGGATGAGGTTGTGCATCAAATCGTACGCCCCGATGTACCGGAGCAGCGTGATACATGGGGCTTGGTCAATGAAAAACTTGAGGAGGTTCGTTTAACCGATAAGCGCAAAACTGATGTGCTCGCCGCATTAAATTCGCTTTGTCCGACAGCCGCAAAAGAACCATATCATTTTCCGAATTATTCGGGTGATTGGGTGCCGTGCCCGCCTGAACATCTCAAGCCCTATCTTGCGGATATTCTTTATCCGTTCCACCGTGATCATGTTGCAGGCTATATGGGCTATAGCACCGAACAGTTTGGTGCATTTGTTGAAGTATGGAAGCAGCTGGGTTTTACCGGAAAAATCTTGCTTATTGGCCGCGAACAACAGGCCGAATTTGCTCAAAAATCAGGCCTTGCTGACTTACAATGTGTTTCGCCGGAAGAAGCGGACGCGCAATGTACCATTTTTATAGCTGGTTATAAGGAATGGCGCGGCGAAGATTTTCAGGTTGATAAAGAACACAATGAGCAGCTCATCAAAATTATGGAAACCATGTTGCAACTGGAACAGCAGCGCGTTCCAATTCCTACCCATGCGCCGCGAAAATTCATTGTAACCAATGGTAACCAGTTCGAGATGTGCCGCTTGTTGCAAGCCTATACCAATATGCAGGAAACACCGTTTGGCACACGAATCCGCCACGGCTATGTCGGTGCAAAAAAGGCCAAATAACGTGCAAATCACTTGCTAATTCTTGCATCCAGCCCCGTTTAACGACACAATTCTAAATTCGTTATTTCTGGAGCGTATTTCGTAATGTCTTCTCTATCTCTTTCCGTTATTGGCCTTGGAAAGCTTGGCTCTCCCTTTGCTGCGGTCATGGCCGCCAAGGGCTATCGCGTAACTGCGGTTGATAAGAATAAAAAATTCGTCATGGCTATTAATGGCGGCATAGCCCCTGTGCCGGAACCGCAATTACAGGAATTCATCAAAAAAGGTCGCGCCCGTTTGCGCGCCACAATGAATATGGAAGAGGCGGTTCTGAATTCCGATGTCACGTTCATCATCGTGCCGACCCCTTCTGGCAAAGATGGTGTATTCAATAACGCCTTTGTGCTTAGTGCGATAAAGGAAATGGGGCCGGCCATTAAAAAGAAAAAAACACGGCATATTATTGTGGTCACATCTACGGTAATGCCCGGCTCTAGCGATAGTATTATCCGCGAGACGATTGAGAAAGCGACCGGCAAGATTGTGGGCGATAGCATCGGGTATTGCTATAATCCTGAATTTATCGCGCTGGGCAGTGTGATTGGCGATATGCTTGATCCTGACTTTATTTTAATTGGCGAATCCGATGCGCGGTCAGGCAAAACCGTCGGCGATATCTACAAAAAAGTGTGCGGCAAGGACACCATTTTGCACCGTATGAACTGTGTGAACGCCGAACTTACTAAACTCTCGATTAACACCTTTGTCACCGCTAAAATTTCTTATGCGAATATGCTCACTGATATTTGCGAACGCTTGCCCGGCGCAGATGTGGATGTAGTGACAGCGGCCGTCGGCGCTGACAGCCGTATCGGCAAAAAATATCTTAAAGGGGCGGTGGCTTATGGTGGCCCCTGCTTTCCGCGAGACAACATCGCGTTATCGATGATGGCGCGCAAATTGGGTGCGCGGGTTGATTTATCCTTTGCGACTGACCGCATCAATGATTATCAAACAGAGCGTTTGAATAAGCGCATTGAGAAAATGTTTCCGTCCGGCGCGCATATCGGTATTGCCGGCATGTCGTATAAACCAGATACGCCCGTAATTGAACGCAGCGCGGGTATGGCGCTTGCCGCGCAATTGCTGCGCAATGGCTATAAGGTATCGATTACCGACCCGCTTGCCGCAAAAGCAGCAAAAGCAGCGTTAAATGACAAAGTGTCGGTTGTTCCTGACATTAAAACGCTTGGCGCAAAAGTGGATGTGTTGCTGGTGATGAATGCGCAACACGAATATCGCAAGCTCACTATTGGTAAGCGCAAAAATCCGTTGGTGATTTTCGATTGCTGGCGCATATATGACCCGAACAAATTTGGAAAGAAGGCTGTATTGCTGGCACTTGGCCGCGGCAACAGTTTTGTAAAGAAAAAGGCAGGATAAGATGACCGTGAATTTAGCTAAAGATGCAAAAAATGATGTAATCGTAGTTACAGGCGCGGGTGGTTTCATCGGCGGTCATCTGGTTGCACGATTACGCACTCAAGGTTTTACAAAAATACGTGCGGTTGATGTAAAACCGCTGACCGAATGGTATCAGCGTTTCGACGATATTGATAACCGTCAAGGTAATCTCAAGGAGATGCAGACCTGTTACAATGTCTGCAAGGATGCAAAGATTGTGTTCAACCTTGCTGCGGATATGGGCGGCATGTGGTTTATCGAACGGTTTAAGGCCGAATGCATGTTATCGGTGCTGATTAGCACCAATATGTTATTGGCGGCACGTGACAGCGGGGTTGATCGTTTTTTCTATGCATCATCTGCGTGTGTTTATAATGCCGAGAAACAAAAACAGGCAGCCGTAACACCCTTGCGAGAAGAAGATGCATATCCAGCGTTATGTGAAGATGGCTATGGCTGGGAAAAACTGTTCTCCGAACGTATGGCGCGCCATTTTATGGAAGATTATTTTATGACCACGCGGGTTGCGCGGTTCCATAATGTGTATGGCCCGCAAGGCACCTATGATGGTGGGCGCGAAAAAGCCCCCGCGGCCATTTGCCGTAAAATCGCTAATGCCAAAATTTCCGGTCACCACGAAATTGATATATGGGGTGATGGCGAGCAAACCCGCAGCTTTATGTACATTGATGATTGTTTGGAGGGATCCATGCGCATCATGGAGAGCGATTGCAACGTGCCGCTGAATTTGGGCAGTGATGAATTGGTGACAATTAATCAAATGGTCAGCATCGTCGAAGGTATCGCAGGCATTAAGCTTAAACGCAATTACCAATTGGATGCACCGCAAGGTGTACGTGGCCGTAACAGCGACAATACCAAGATAAAAAAAGAAATTGGCTGGGCGCCGGGTATTACCTTGCAAACGGGTTTGGAAAAAACCTATGCGTGGATTTATAACGAATTGAAGAAGCCAGAGAGCGAACGCAAGGCCGCGTTTGTCGAAAAAACCGATGACCGTTATGCAGGCACTTTGGGTATGTCGGCTTTGGCAGGCCTTCCCAAGGATATTCCGGCGATGGGTCTGTTCAAATCAGAAGATAAAGCGAAGAAGTTTGTTTAGTGGGCAACCGCAGTTACGCACACATGCCAACCAAAGCGTTTTTCAAGCCAGCGAAATAATGGTTTCGGCATCCACGCAAAAAACCACTCGAAGCGATAGATGTATTTCACATAATCAGGAATGAAATACGGAAAAATGTGATCAACAAAAATATCTTTCACTTCAAACCCCTGCCGTTCCACATATTCGGTCAAGGTTTTCTTGGTATAGATATAAGTTACGGGGCAGCCCGTTTGTGCTTCGGAATGTTTGGCAATCAGCGCATCCGTTTGATCAAAGCGGAAGCCTTCCTGCGCTAATATCCAAAACACTTTCCACGACCATTTGTAATACATCATAATTTTAATTTCAGTGCCGGGCTTGGCGTATTTGCGAATTTCTGCCAGCGCAACATCAGGATGCGGGGTGTGGTGTAACACGCCGAATGAATAGATAAGATCGTATGTTTCTACAGGAACTGTTTTGCTTAGCTCTTCGGAGTTACAATTATAAAATGTGATTTTATCGGCAAGCCCCATAACCTCTGCACGCTGCTTGGCAAGGTTCAAACTTTCGGTTGATAGATCAACCGCTGTCACGGTCGCACCTGCACGGGCAAAATTGATGGTGTCGGTGCCAAGCCCGCAGCCGATTTCCAATACTTTTTTGCCATTCCACCGTTCAAACTCGGCAAACCCGGGAATATGCGGTTCAACAAAATATTTACGTGCCTCAACCTCGTCAAAATACTCTTTGGTGCCAACGGGCTTAGTGGAATGGCGGATATTGCATGGGCGCTTATCCCAATAGGATTTCACGTTTTCGATGGGTACTTTGGCAAAATCCATGACGAACCTTTGGCGATAAAAACCGGGATAA
The DNA here is from genome assembly GCA_033762625.1 of Alphaproteobacteria bacterium. Classification (NCBI taxonomy): domain Bacteria; kingdom Pseudomonadati; phylum Pseudomonadota; class Alphaproteobacteria; species Alphaproteobacteria bacterium. The sequence goes on along the minus strand of JANRLI010000017.1, from coordinate 45,877 downwards.
GGGGTTGCGGCGGGCACAAGCAATACTATATGATTCTATAAGTATTTAAAAAATTAACAACAATCATAAAGCCCCATAAATGAACCCCCTTCAACAAACCAATGAACTCTTTTTTAACCGTTCCGGAATGGATGAAGGCCGCGTCACGCGCCTTGTTCAGGATACGTTAAAAGGCCTCGATGATGGCGAGTTATTTCTGGAATATGTATCAAGCGAAAATTTTGTGTTTGATGACGGCAAGCTAAAAATGACCAATGCCGATACATCGCAAGGTTTTGGATTGCGCGGGGTGGTTGGCGATGTCACGGGTCTTGCCCATGCTACCACATTGGATGAAGCAGCCATCAAACGCGCTGCGCAAACCGTGCAGGCAGTAAAGATAGGTCGCACAGGAACAGCAGCGATGGATCCTGCGCAAACCAATCGCCACTTATATGCTGATGCTAATCCGCTAAATGCCATGGCCTTTGAAGATAAGATTGCATTATTGCAGGCGATGGATACATATGCCCGCGGTAAAGATCCGCGTGTGTCACAGGTTAGCGTGACGCTGGCAGGCTCATGGCAGGCGGTGCAAATCATTCGCGCCTCAGGCCAACGCCTTGCCGATATCCGCCCCTTGGTGCGTTTAAATGTCAGTGTCATCATGCGCGATGGCACGCGTCAGGAATCCGGCTGGGCTGGCGGCGGTGGGCGCGAAGCCTATGCACGTTTCGTTGAACCAAAATACTGGATGCCTATGGTCGATACCGCCGTTGCCATGGCAGAAACCAATCTGCGCTCGGTTGATGCACCGGCGGGTGAAACCACCGTGGTGCTTGGCCCAGGCTGGCCGGGCGTATTGTTGCATGAGGCCATCGGCCATGGATTAGAGGGGGATTTCAACCGCAAAAAAACATCCGTGTTCACATCATTGCTGGGCAGCCGTGTGGCAGCCCCCGGCGTAACGGTGGTGGATGATGGTGCAATTGAAAATCGACGCGGGTCACTAACCATAGATGATGAAGGTACACCAACCCAACGCACTGTGCTGATTGAAGACGGTATCTTGGTTGGCTACATGCAAGATAGATTAAATGGCCGTTTAATGGGTACCGGTTCAACTGGTAACGGCCGTCGTCAAGGGTTTGCGCATAAACCCATGCCTCGCATGACCAATACGCATATGATGTCGGGCAGCTATGCGCCGCAGGAAATCATTGCTTCGGTTAAAAACGGAATTTACGCCGCGCAATTCGGTGGCGGGCAGGTGGATATTACCTCCGGTAAGTTCGTATTTTCCGCACAGGAAGCATATAAAATCGAAGGTGGTAAAATTACTACGCCGATTAAAGGCGCAACCCTGATTGGTAGCGGCGCAGATGCATTGAAAAAAATTAGCATGGTTGGGAATGATAGCGCGCTGGATGGCGGCATTGGCACCTGCGGTAAGGATGGGCAAAGCGTGCCCGTGGGGGTAGGCCAGCCCACCATGAAGATTGACGGCATGACCGTCGGCGGAGCCGCTGTTTAAAATTTCCGGCGCTACCGTTTGATGCTTATTTCTTGGCGGGATAGCTGGAAGGTTTATCCAGCAGATTGCGCTTTACCTTATACAACGCGAATTCCGTTTCCATGGGGATAACAACCTGTTCCAGCCATGTCGGTATTTTATCGTAACTCATACGGTAGCCCAGCGATAATGTCTCCAGCTCCTTTTCATCGGGCCGTGTTTCAATCTTGTTCATTGAAACCGTGAGATTGGTGGTTTTAATGCGCGGCGCGCTATCCAGCGTACTTTCATAATAGGCCGCTTTGCACACTAGCACGTAATCCAAATCCAGCTTTTTGGCGATCGCACGCGCCGCAACATCATCGCGGGTGGAGCGGAAGAACATCACCATATCCGTGATGCCTCGGTCATTGCGATGATAGGGCGCGGCAATAAAATGGTGTTTGGTATAAAACATAAATTCGGGGGTGTAATCCATCTGCGCCATGATGGTTGCAGTCACATGTTCGTCATCATGCAAATCGCGCAGGTATGAAATGGTTTGTGTGCGGTCCTTGCATGGCATAGGCCCGCTATTGCCTAGATAGAACATGATATCGGGATTTAGTTTGCTGCCCTGAATAATTGCCGGAATGATCACTGTGGGAAGGAATGTAAAGGAAAGAACAACCAACATTTCCCAAGCGAATAACTGGCGCCCTGAATAATGGTGAGGGAGGGTTTTGAGGTAATTAATCAGCAGCCATACCAGCGGCACCATCGCTAATAACTGCGCATAGCTAATCAGGCGCACTTCCCAGAACATGGCAAGGCTGGTGAAAAACACTGTGAAAAATGCATAAAGAAGCCAGAGGCTACGCACACGCTGCGATTGGCGTGGTTTAAATAGTTGATAAAGGCTAGTAATCAGCGCAATCGTTGGTGCAAACAAACGGGTGGACAGGTAATAAATTGCCCCGCCAATCGCCTGATTGGGTGTGGATGAAAAACTATCCCCCAGCTTCAGCCATGCTTCATAAAACGGTATCGCTTCACGGATATTGGGGAAGAAGACTTGCTGCAGCAGAGGATTTACTTTTGCATAGGGTCCCATGATGAAATCCGGAAATTGCAGCAGGAATACATATAAATCAACCATGCTGGCAAACAGCGCAAAGGTCAGCAACACCGGCATGCTTTTAGTCATGCGCGAGACGATGAACAGCGCCGCAAAGAACGCGATTACATAAACGGCCAACATCACATGAAAGAAAGAATAGGAATCATATTCCGTTGCCCAGCGCACCGCCGGCGCTTTAGCAACTAATAACACAAGGATGCTGGTTGTCAGCAGCGACCCGCCAAATATCACCCCATTAATGAAGGCCGGGCGTTTTGATACAATCATCAGCAAGGTCATGCAGAAGCAAAACCCCAGCAGCATGGGAAGAATTTCTGCGCCATTCCACATCGCAAGGCCAATCGCAAGGCCTGCTAGCACCGCCATGCGTTTTTCCCGAATGCCCAATACCATGGATTGCAGAGCATAAAACGCAACACCCGCGCCCAGCAGAATATAGGCATGATGGTCAACCCGCATGGGCGAAAACTGGAAAATGAGCTGAATAGAAAGCGGCACCATGAAACAGGCGAGGCCCGCATACCCCTTGCCAAGCAGCGGGGTTGCAAAACGGCGCACCAGTTTAAGCAGGAAGAATAACAAAATGCAGGGCAGCACAAACGCGACCAGCATTGCCAAGCTGCTGCGTGGCGCATCCCATTGAAAGAAGTGACTTAAGGCTTCGAATACAAGGAGCAGACCTGCCAGCGGAATATCAACCAGCCGCGCCCAGTGCATGCTGATGACATGCTGCGGATAAAGTTGCGGTAGGCGCATATCAAACCAGCTTTGCCCGTCCAGCCAATTAAACACCTGCACAAAGCGGGTGTAATCATCGGTGTCCGGCATGGTCCAATGATTAAAATGGCTGTTGGGATTATAAATCGCCGAGATAACGACATAGAGCAGCACCATCCAATGCGTGGTGCGAAAAGGCGGTCGAAACGCGTCAACAATGAAACGAAAGAGGGTAGTCGTCCAAGTCATTTATAATACGACATATATGGGCGAAAGCTTTCTAAGGTTACGTACCTTGGGTTTCTATACCGGGTGGCAGGCTTGTGCTGCTGGAAGGGACAGAGCCCGATTTGCTGGCGACAGGCTTTGCGGGCGGCGGATTGTTGTTATCGCGGTTGATGTTTTCGCCGCGCAATAATGCACGTACTTCATCGCCCGATAATGTTTCGTATTCCAAAAGCGCCTTGGAAACTTTATGCAAATCTTCCATGTGGGTGGTAAGAATCTCGCGTGCTTTGCCTTCGGCCCAGTCAATCAGTTTGCGCACTTCTTCATCGATGCGGCGATTGGTCTCTTCCGACACGTTTTGCTGGCGTGCAACCGAATGGCCCATGAATACTTCTTCTTCATTGGAGCTGAGGCGTATCGTGCCCAAGGTTTCATTCATACCGAATTCGGTCACCATACGCCGGGCTAAGCCGGTGGCACGTTCAATATCGTTCGATGCGCCAGTGGTTACATGATCACTTCCAAAGATTAGTTCTTCCGCAACGCGGCCGCCAAACAGGGATGCCAGCTGTGACTTCAACTGCAATTTCGACATTGAATAACGGTCTTGTTCAGGAAGGCTCATGGTCACGCCCAGTGCGCGGCCACGTGGAATTATCGTTACCTTATGTAAGGGGTCATGCTCCGGCATATGCAGGCCAACTAAAGCATGGCCTACTTCGTGATAGGCGGTCAGCTTCTTTTCCTTTTCGGTCATGACCATGGAACGGCGCTCTGCGCCCATCATCACCTTATCTTTGGCATGTTCCAGCTCGGCCATACCTATGGTGTTCAGGTTGCGGCGCGCTGCCATCAGCGCTGCTTCATTCACAAGGTTGGCAAGATCGGCCCCCGAAAAACCCGGTGTGCCACGCGCGATTACCCGCGCATCGACGTCAGCTGCCAATGGAACTTTACGCATATGAACGCGAAGGATTTTCTCACGGCCCGAAATATCAGGGTTTGGCACAACCACTTGGCGGTCAAAGCGGCCCGGGCGCAGCAGCGCAGGGTCAAGCACATCGGGGCGGTTGGTTGCTGCGATTAAAATCACGCCTTCATTGGCCTCAAAGCCATCCATTTCAACCAACAATTGGTTGAGTGTCTGTTCGCGTTCATCATTACCACCACCAACGCCTGCGCCGCGCTTGCGGCCTAATGCGTCGATTTCATCGATGAAAATAATGCAAGGGGCATTCTTTTTGCCTTGTTCAAACATGTCGCGTACGCGCGCAGCGCCAACACCTACAAACATTTCAACGAAATCAGAACCCGAAATGGTGAAGAACGGCACATTAGCCTCGCCTGCAACGGCGCGAGCAATAAGCGTTTTACCTGTACCCGGAGGGCCAACCAACAATACGCCTTTTGGAATTTTACCGCCAAGGCGCTGGAATTTTTGCGGCTCACGAAGGAAATCGACGATTTCGGTCAGTTCCTGCTTTGCTTCATCCACGCCTGCAACATCTTCAAATACAACCTTGCCGGTTTTTTCGGTGAGCATGCGTGCGCGCGATTTGCCAAAGCCCATCGCCTTGCCGCTGCCGGATTGCATCTGGCGCATAAAGAAAATCCACACACCGATTAAAAGCAGCATCGGGAACCAGCCGATAAGCACGCCTAAAATACTTGGCTGGTTGCCATCATCGGGCTGCGCAGTGACACGCACATTCTTGTCCTTGAACATTTCGGTCAAGCTGGTGTTGGGCGGAACATAGGTTGTGAATGCCTGATTATCTGCCCCGCGGCCATAGATGTATTGCCCCTTAATCGTGATATCGGAAACTTTCTTTTCATCCACGCGTGCAAGGAAATCACTAAATGGGATATTTGCACCAGCTGCAACAGGGGAAGGATTTTGCGACATGTTGTACAAACCCATGAATACAACAGCCATTAAAATCAGAACCAGGATATTTTTGCCTAAATTATTCAAGAGAAGACCTCAGCGTTAGGTGGGTAATCGGTGGACGTTTAGTTTAAGCCGTGTGGTTCAAAGAGATATAGTGCCCATAAATGATTAAACAACATCAAACGAAGCAGCAAAAATGGGGTTTAACCAAGAAGTGCAGGGCATGGTTTAAAGGTCTCTGACAGTAGCAGTCTTTTTGGTAAAAAGATAGCTTTTACAATTGCTTGAGGATTATTGGCCGCGTCCTGTTCTGTCGTAAATTCAGGCACGCTATGCAATTGATTATCCACATATAAAGCAGGCAATGTGGCGCGGTGTAGCGCAGCGCAATCTGCAACCTGTTTGTACCCCATTTTTTCAAGCAATTCTCTGCCCAATGCGCCCAAGGGTGCGATGTATAAATTTTTATCGATTAGTGACGCCAAATGTGAAGAATTAGTAATAATTTTGAACCGGTTATCCCACAGCATATTATTTTCTAATCGTGCAGCTTTTGGTAATGCGGCATGCTCGCGGTAAAATTTAATCAGCCCAAACTGCATGATAATCTGGCAGCCGCACAATGTTTGATGCGGCGTTTCTTTTGACAAAAGATTTTGCACAAGAATTTCAATAGATGCATTCTTAGGCGGATAATCTTCTCCTGACATGCACAGTAACACGCGGATAAGCACGCGGCGCTTCATGTCGTCACCAAGACTTTTCCACGCGTTCATATCAATCTGGATATGCCCAAACGCACTAACCTCGGCATATTGCTTCAGCCATTGGTTGGTGGTTTCCTCCAGTGTAGCGCGCGCCAACCCTGCGCTTCGTGCCACTTCATAAAGTGTCGCTGTAGTAACGCCTTCTTGGGCCAAAGGTCCTGCCAAATTGCGTAGTCGTCCGCGCAAATATGCTTCTGATTCGTTCGATGGATCGCGTACATATGCCCAGCCATTCATGGCACAAGTGGCTTCCAGCCTATGTTTGTGTACGGGCAACAATGGGCGGATAAGTTTAATCCCATCCATCAAACGCGAACTGGGCATGCCCGCCAGCCCATCCACACCACTGCCTTTTAAAAAACGCATCATGACCGTTTCCGCTTGATCATCGGCATGATGCGCTACGAATAAATGTTCGATTTTTAAATTTCGGCATGCCTGCATTAACAATTCATAACGTGCATTGCGTGCCTGTTGGTGGATGGCAGAACTAGGCGCGTGTTCTTTTTCCCACTTCAATGTGACGTGTGTAATTTTTTTTGATACGCACCATTCATGGACTTGCGCAGCTTCGGTTGCTGATTCAGCGCGTAATTGATGATCAATGGTTATCGCAAACAGTTTGCCGCCACGTTGGTTTAACCAATCATTTAAAAGATGCGTAAGGGCTATGCTATCCGGCCCGCCGGAAACAGCGACTGCTACATGCGGTTTAGCGCCTAATGCTCCACAATGCTGCATCAGCCCGTCAAATTCTGAAGCACTTAAATGGCGCCCATTACTTGGCTTATACGCACCCTCGCATGATGCGGTTGTGGTGCTCATGAGCAGCCAAGCGTTTTCTTTTGCTGTTCGGCGCGGTTTTTGGTCACAGCTGTTGCGCTGGGGAATTTCTTGGAAAGTTCACCAAGCGTTGTGCACGCATCTGCCTTTTTGCCCATCGACCCTAATGACATGGAAAGTTTCAATAGATTATCCGGGGCTTTCGCGCCCTTGGGGAATTCCTGATAGGCTTCGGCAAATGAAACAGCGGCTTCCTGAAATTTCCCTCTTACATAGAATGTTTCAGCAAGCCAGTATTTCGCATTTTCAGTCAGATGATGCTTGGGGTGGTTTTTCAAAAACACCGTGAATGCTTTTTCTGCATCATCGTATTTGGCTTGGCGCAATGCGTTAAATGCTTCGTCATATTGTGCCTGCGCGGTTGAATCATCGCCCTTCACAACATTCGGTTCATCCTTGTTCTTGGAAATCGTGCCCAATGTGCCGTTGCTTTTATCCTTTGGCTGCGGCGCATCCAGCGTTTTGCCTGTTTCCGCTGGTTCCGGTGCAACAGCAGGAGTTGGTGTTGGAGCAGGTGCAGGCGGCGGCGCTGCTGCCGCGGCTTGTTGTTGTGCTGCTAAATTTTGCTGTGCAGCGACAAGGCCTTTCATATTGGCTTCGTGCGTTGCAATTTTCTGTTCCAGATCCTTAAAGCGAATATCATTGTCAGCGGCAATTTTTTGCTGGGTTTGTGCAAGCTGGTTTACCTGAAAGGTCAGCTTTTCCATTTGCCCTGTCATACCACGGACCAGATTTTCAAGCGCGTTCATGCGCAGCTGCAAATCAGTTGCCTGAAGGCCAACAGCTGGCGCGGTTTGTGGCGTGGCAACGGGTGGCGGTGGTGCGTCGCCTTCTTCAACACTATCGTGATTAAAATTTTGAGCAGCAGATAAGGGCAGTGCAAAACACAAGGTGCTCACAAGTAACGCGGAAAGCGTGACACGAAAAGAAGATGAGAGGCGCATAGGTATTCTCAATGAAGTGATTAGAACAAACCCAGTTTACACAGCATTAGGGCAAAAATAAAACGGGCAAAGAAAAAGGGCGCATAAAGCGCCCTTTTTTAATTGATTAAGCGTTAAGCTTATTTGATCACAGAAACACCGCGGCGGTTTTGTGCCCATGCTTCTTCGCTGTCTCCCGTTGCTTCTGGACGTTCCTTACCATAGGAAACCGTTTCAATGCGGTTTGCAGGAACGCCGGCAGCTACAAGGTACTTCTTAACGGAAGAAGCGCGCTTTTGGCCAAGCGCCAAGTTGTATTCGCGTGTACCGCGCTCATCGCAGTGACCTTCAACCGTAATGCTTACTGAACCGTATTCTTTGAGCCATGCAGCTTGCTTGTCCAAAGTTGCGCGGCCTTCATCGTTCACATCGGCTGAGTCAAAACCGAACCATACACGGTCGCCTACGTTATCAACGAAATCTTCAACGGATCCTGGTTTTGCATTTGGGTTCTTTAATGCGCCGCCATCAACGCCAGCAATGCCGCCACGGCCACCTGCACGGCTGCCGGATGAGTTTGCGCTGCCTGATGAACCATCGGGCGTGGATTCACATGCTGAAACCAGCAAAAGTGCAGCCACAAGGCTAAGAACTTTTAGACGCCCATTCTTCAATAACATTTTTATTCTCCGTGTTGGTTTTGGGTGGTGGTGTTTTTGGTAACTTTGAATCTCGTGAAAACGGCTTACGAATCATAGCCTTTGTTCGTCCATACTCTTGCCAAAACTGAAATCAATTTGAAAGAAGTACTTCAATAACTTAGGCTTTAATTTTGAAAATGTAACCCTGTCTCCACACAAATTTACGTAATGTGCCTAAATGCCTAAAAAGCATGGCAAAATTAAGAACATTACGCTCATGGAATAAGCGGCGACCATGCCGGATCAGAACCATCCAGCGGGGTTACAACTTCACGTTCATTATGACCCGTAATGTCGATCGAGTAGAGACGGGCGGTCTTGCCGCCACTGCCGCCACGTTCCTTGAAGAACATCAACACACGTCCATTTGGTGCCCATGTGGGGCCTTCGGCATGGAATGCCTGGGTAAGCAAGCGTTCACCGCTGCCATCTGGACGCATCACGCCAATATAGAACTGACCACCTTCTTGTTTGGTGAAGGCAATCAAGTCACCGCGCGGTGACCATACAGGCGTGCCGTACTTGCCACTGCCAAAACTGATACGGTGGGGGTTTGAACCTTCGCCGCCCATTACATAGATTTGTTGCGAACCACCACGGTCGGATTCAAATGCAATCTGATTGCCATCCGGCGAGTATGATGGCGCGGTGTTGATCGATGGATGGTTCGTCAAACGGTTGGTACGGCGCGTGCGCAAATCCATTGCGAAAATATTGCTGTCGCCGCCTTCTTCGATCAAGCTGAAGACCACCTTCTTGCCATCGGGCGAGAAGCGTGGAGCAAATGTCATCCCGGGGAAATCGCCCAATACTTCTTGGCGGCCACTGTCGATATTAAAAAGATAAACACGTGGCTTATTGTTGTAATAGGCAAGATAGGTAATTTCTTGCAGAGTAGGCGAGAAGCGCGGGGTTAGAATAAGCGTTCTACCATCGGTCAGGAAGCGGTGGTTTTCACCATCTTGATCCATAATCGCAAGGCGTTTTGCACGGCGGTTTTCTGCGCCGCTTTCTGAAATATAAACAACGCGGGTATCAAAATAACCTTCTTCGCCGGTGATGCGTTTATAAATAGCATCCGCAACAATGTGCGCGATGCGGCGCCAGTTTTGCGGCACAGTGAAGTAAGCCATGCCGGTCATTTGCTGTTCGGCGAACACATCCCACAAACGGAATTCAACTTTCAAACGACCATCGCCTTGCGGCGCGACGGTGCCGGTTACCAGTCCTTGCGCATTGATTACGCGCCAATCCGGAAAGCGCGGTGTGGCATGCGCACTGGCCGCATCTTGTACGAAGCTGTTCGGATTAATAGCTTTGAAAAGACCGGAACGCTCTAAATCTTGTGCGACCACTTTTGAAATATCTTGACCCACTCTTGCGCTAGTTGCATCGCTGCCGCCCATTTGGGTGATGGCAATAGGAATGGGCTCTGCAACGCCTTGCGTAATATCAACGCGCAATTTTGCTTCAGCGCGCTGCGCCGGTGATGCAAAAAGGCATAAGAGAACAAAAAGGCTGCGTAGGAGGATTTGCATTTTAGAGCATGTCCTTGGGGTTAAAGTTGAAAATGGTTTCTTGCCATTGTTGATATTTTTCGGGCGGTAAAGCAAGAGGGCTGCACCGAGGGTTACGTAAGGCCCTCAAGGCTGATTCCGCAACTGCCCTAAAGAAGGGGTCACGGCCCATGCGGGCCTGATCCACCACAATCGCATCTTTCAAGGTGCGGTCGGGATTGACCTGAATGTAAATCTCTACCGATATGTTTTCAATGTCCTTCGCGCCGACGGGAACATTCCAGCATCCGGAAATTTGTCTGCGTAATGCATCCTCCTCACTGATTGAAAGCTTATCAGCCATATTGGGTGCTGATGGTGCGGATGTGGCAGGTTTTGGTTCTTTTTGTGGCTCGGGCGTGGGTGTTGGTGCTGGCAAAGGCTTGTCAGCTGGCTTTTCGGATGGTTTCTTTATATCCGGCTTGGGTTCGTTCTTTAGCTTGGCTACGTTTTTCAAAATGCTCGATAAGGGGTCGGCCTTGGGTTCCGGCTTTTTCATCTCCGGTGGTTTGGGCTTTGGCGTTGGTGCAGGAAGAATGGCTTCCGGCTTGGGTTCAGGTGGTTTTGGTTCTGGTGTTGGTGGCTTGGGCTCCGGAGTTGGCGGCGCAGGCACAGGCTTAGGCGGTTCGGGTTTTGGCTCCGGCGGCTTGGGTGGTTCCGGTTTTACCTCGGGCTTTGGTGGCTCGGGTTTGGGGTCTTCCTGATGTTCAATATTTTTGGCGGTTGCAATCGGCGCTAATTCCGCGATTTCAACAGGGATAATCGCAGGGGGCTCCGGCAATGGCTTTGCGAATTGCGGTAAGCCAAGCCACAGCAATATGCATATTAATATATGAAGCAGCGCAGAAGCGACGACCCATTTTCTCATCTGTCTTGCCTAACCACTCGCAATTATTTTTTGGGCAAATCCGCAACCAACGCAACATGCTTGAAACCCGCGGCTGATAAAGCACCCATCGCTTCCATAATCCGGCCATAAGCAACACCCTTATCGCCACGCACGAAAATACGCATATCGGGATTTGCTCCCTTCATGGCTTGCAAACGCGGAACCAGCGCCTCAAGCGCAAGTTTTGTTTCTTGCAGATATATATCACCATTTGCCGTTACGGTAACAACCAGCGGCTCTTTATCGGATGAAATATTCTGTCCTTGCGTTTGCGGTAAATCCACTGGCACTGAAACAGTCAATAATGGCGCGGTGACCATGAAGATAATCAGCAGCACGAGCATGACGTCCACCAAAGGTGTGACGTTAATCTCGCTCATCGCGGCAGCTTTGCGCCGTCCACGCCGCCCAGCTTTTGCACCCAGTTGAACTGCCATATTACATATCCTCTAAATTGCGGGACATGGTGGCAAGCAAATCATTACCAAAATGGTCGAGGCGTTCAGCGTAGCGAGATATTTCGCTATTGAACTTATTATACGCAAGAACGGCAGGAATAGCCGCAACAAGGCCGATGGCGGTTGCAAACAATGCTTCGGCAATACCTGGTGCAACAACCGCAAGGCTCGTGTTTTGCGAGCTGGCAATCGCAGCAAAGCTGTTCATGATGCCCCATACTGTACCAAAGAGACCAATAAAGGTTGCAACTGAACCAACCGATGCAAGGAATGTCATGTGTTTTTCGATCTGGGTCAATTCGCGGCCGATCGTACCGTTAATCGCGCGTTCAATGCGTGCCAGCAAACTTGCGCGCATCGCTGCCGTTGCCGTCAGGTTCTTTTCAACAGCGGCTTTCCATTCCTTCATCGCGGCAATGAAGATGGAGCTCATGGGGTCAGAAATCTTGCCATTGATTTTATCATAAAGCATGTCAAGTGATCCACCGGCCCAGAAACGGTCTTCAAAGAAAATGGCTTTGTTCTGTAATGATTTCAGTTTGGATGATTTTTGCAAAATAATCGCCCATGTCCAAACGGATGAAAAAATCAGAACAAGAATGACGAGTTTTACAACACCATCGGCATGCATGAATAACCCTAATGGCGACATATCCACATGTGCTACAGAGCCGGGAAGTTTGAGCTGATCAACAATTTGCTGTTCCATGTTTCGTGCCTTAAGTGGGTTTGTGAATGGCGTTAATCTAAATTTGCGCGTGTTACCGCGTCAATGCTTGTGTATAGCTATTTTTAAGCTTTATTACGGCTCTATTTTACTTCTGATTGAGGCCGGAATACGGCAGGGTTGGCCGTTCTTATTAATCGACACCAAAACAACTTCGGATGTGGATAAAAGGGTGCCTTTACGCAAGACATTTTGTTGTAAAACCAGTGACGCATTGCCGATTTTAGTGATGCTGGTGTGAACTTCCAGCGCGTCATCCAAAACAGCGGAGGCCAGATATTCGATGTTGATGTTTTTTACAACAAACATCGCGCCATCATCTTTGATCATCGCGTTGTGGTCGGCGCCCATCGCGCGTAACATTTCTGTGCGTGCGCGCTCGGCAAATTTCAGGTAATTCGCGTGATAAACAATTTTTCCGGCATCGGTGTCTTCAAAATAGACGCGTACAGGCCATATATGTGGTTTATTCATCATCGCTACTTGTCAATAAACTGATTTGTTCTGGCGCGCGCTTTGGCGCTTTCATGCCTAAATGCGCATAGGCGTTATCTGTTACCATACGGCCGCGCGGTGTGCGCTGGATAAAGCTTTGCTGGATTAAATAGGGTTCAACTACTTCTTCAATCACATCGCGTTGTTCGGATAGTGCGGCAGAAATCGTCTCGATACCAACCGGACCGCCATTATAATTTTCAGCAATTAAACGCAGATAGCGTCTATCCATCGCATCTAATCCCTTCGCATCGACATCCAGTTTCTGTAATGCGCCATCGGCTAGTTTGGCATCAATTTCTTTCGCGCCTTGTACGGTTGCAAAATCACATACGCGTTGTAGCAAACGGCCAGCAACACGCGGCGTTGCGCGTGAACGCTTGGCTATTTCCAGTGCACCACTATCAGTAATCTTTAGCCCTTGAATGTTTACCGCGCGCAACACAATCTGCTGCAATTCTTCTGCGGTATAAAATTGCAAGGGCAGGGGAATGCCGAAACGCTCACGCAAAGGTTTAGTCAGTAATCCCGAACGGGTTGTTGCGGCAATCAGTGTAAAGGGCGGCAAATCAATTCGTACCGAACGCGCCGCAGGCCCTTCGCCGATCATCAGATCCAGTTGGAAATCTTCCATAGCGGGATACAGCACTTCTTCAACCGCCGGGTTCAGGCGATGAATTTCGTCAATAAACAGCACATCATGCGGCTGTAAATTGGTGAGAATGGCTGCAAGATCGCCCGCCCGCGTGATAATCGGACCGGATGTTGCACGAAAGCCCACGCCCAACTCACGCGATATGATTTGCGCAAGCGTTGTTTTCCCCAGCCCTGGTGGGCCATAGAGCAATACATGGTCCAGCGCGCGCTTGCGCATCGCAGCTGCTTGGATGAACACCGATAAATTGCTTTTCAAGCTGCTTTGCCCGACAAATTCTGCCAAACGCTGCGGGCGCAATTGCTGCTCTGCTTCACTTGCAGTTTCTTGGGCGATTTTTTCAGCACGGATGATGGGGTTGGGGCTGTTCATCTGACTTTATGGGTCGGTTTGGGTGAAAGTTCCTGCAATGATTTTTTGACCAAGGCATCAAAACCAATATCTTTTTCTTCACCAATTACGGCCATGACAGTGGCAAAGGCTTCATCACGGCGAAAGCCAAGATTGGTGAGTGTTGAAACCGCATCGCCGGCCAAGTTTGGAACAGCAATCGGTGATTTGGAAGTGGTATGAAACGCCGCAACATTGCTCGCGCCAATCTGTGCAACCTTGTCTTTTAATTCGGTCATTAAGCGCGCCGCGAGTTTTGGTCCAACACCATCGGCGGATGATAACAATGTCTTGTCACCATTTATAATTGCCGATGATAATTGCTCGCCTGATAAAGTGGACAAAATAGAAAGCGCGACCTTGGTTCCAACACCCTGCACGGTGGTTAAAACCTTAAACGCCGATTTCTCCTCTGCGTCAGCAAAACCAATCAGCGTGATTGCATCTTCGCGCACCTGCGTTTCAATCAGCAGTGATACGTTGCTGCCAACTCCGCCAATACGGCGCAATGTCTGCGCCGAGCATAACGCTACGTAGCCAACGCCATTCACGTCAATCAACGCTTGATTTTCATTCACCGCATCTAATCTGCCGGTTAATTTGCCGATCATGCGCGCATCCCATTCTGTAATTGGTTGCTCGCGCGGTGGTGCGCATGGCATACGGCAATCGCCAATGCGTCGGCTGCATCGGGTGACTGCAATTCGGCAGCAGGCATCAACATTTTTACCATCTGTGCGACTTGATTTTTGTCAGCATGACCATATCCGCTAATGGATTTTTTGACGACATTCGCGGCATATTCGCTAACATCCATTCCGGCATGGGCTGGCGCAAGCATGACAACACCGCGCGCCATTCCCAATTTCAATGCGGATAACGCATTTTTATTTACAAATGTTTCTTCAACGGCGGCTTCGTGCGGCATGTGTGTGTCGAGTATGGTTTTGAGCGTTGTATATAAGGTGGTTAGACGCTCACCTATCGTATCGCTTTTTGCAGCTGTTGTAATGCGTCCGCACGCGACATAGTGCAGGCTATGTCCGGCAGCATCAATAATCCCCCATCCGGTATGATTTAATCCGGGGTCGAGACCGATAATACGCACAGATGATTGTGGAGTGATTCGCTGCATCGTTTGATGCTAGCAAATTTCAGCTCTGATTCCAGTTGTGGTTGAGGGGGCCATGGCCTTTGCCGTAGCCCGGCGCATTCTTAATCGCGCCAATTACGTACTCACGCGCCCGGGCGACACTATCGGTTAACGACAACCCTTGCCCAAGGCTAACCGCAATCGCGCTTGCCAATGTGCACCCCGTGCCATGGGTATGGGTCGTTTGGATGCGCGGGCTTTGCCATTCATGCAGTACACTGCCATCCCACAGTACGTCGGTAATTACATCGCCGGGCACATGTCCGCCTTTAAGTAGCACAGCCTTGCTCTTAAATCTTCCAAGTTCCTGTGCGGCTTTGCGTACATCAGTGATCTTGCGTTCCAGCAGGGTTTCAGCTTCCGGAATATTTGGCGTAATCAGTGTTGCAAGAGGCAGAAGTTTTTCTTTGAGTGCCGCAACCGCATTGGCCTTCAATAACGCATTCCCGCTTTTAGAAATCATCACTGGGTCAACCACGCATGGAATGGTTTTAGCTTTTTTTGAAATAACAGAGGCGATGGTTTCAATCACTTCCGCGTCGTGTAGCATACCTGTTTTAAGCGCGTCCGCGCCAATATCTGACAGTGTTACATTCATCTGCGCAGCAATAATATGCGCGGGTACAGCATGTACATCGCTCACTTCACACGTGTTTTGTACAGTAATCGCGGTAATGGCGGTCATGGCATAGCCGCCCAGCGCACTCACGGTTTTGATATCACCTTGAATGCCCGCGCCGCCGCCGCTGTCAGAACCGGCGATGATAAGGATACGGCCTTTCATGACCTTAGGCTGCTTTTTGAATGAACGCGCACAACTCGCTGACCACGCTATTGACGAGAGCTTCATCATCGCCTTCCGCCATCACGCGGATAAGCGGCTCGGTTCCCGATTTACGCACCAGCAGCCGCCCTTGATTGCCTAAACGCTTTTCAGCCTGTGCAATCGCATCTTTCACATCATTTTCTTCCAGAACAGTTGTGGTGGTTACGCGTACATTTGTTAGTTTTTGCGGTACGGGCGTAAAGACCCGCAATGCTTCGCTGGCTTTCTTTTTTGTTTGCACCAGCATCGCCAGAATTTGCAGCGCGGCAACTAATCCATCCCCGGTTGTGTTGAAATCGCTCATCACAATGTGCCCTGACTGCTCGCCGCCCAGATTGCATCCGGTCTTTGCCATCTGTTCCACCACATAACGGTCACCAACAGCCGCGCGGTGCAGGTTGATATTCTCATTTTTCAGATAGCGCTCAAGGCCCAGATTGGACATTACAGTTGCGACAATTCCGTTACCGCGCAGCATCCCATGATCTTTCCAGCTTTTTGCAATCAGCGCCATAATCTGGTCGCCATCCACGCGCGCACCCTTTTCATCTGCCAAAATCAGGCGGTCGGCGTCACCATCCAGCGCAATACCTAAATCGGCATTGTGCAATACGACGCTTTCCATCATGGCTTCGGGCGCAACCGCGCCACATTTTTTATTAATGTTGAAGCCATCGGGTTTGGTTCCAAGCGAAATCACTTCCGCGCCCAGTTCCCATAATACCGCAGGCGCTACCTTGTATGCCGCACCTTCAGCGCAGTCGATGACGATTTTTAATCCATCCAAACGCAACCCTTTGGGGAATGAATTTTTTACAAACTCGATATAGCGACCCGCCGCGTCATCAAGGCGTTTTGCTCTACCAAAATGTTTTGGATCTGCCAAAAACTGCTGCAAGTCATTCTTCATCAATTTCTCAATCTGCATTTCAGTTTCATCCGATAGCTTGTTACCGTCAGGTCCAAAGAGTTTTATCCCATTATCATCAAACGGATTGTGGGATGCGGAAATCATCACGCCCAAATCCGCGCGCAGCGAACGCGTCAACATTGCAACCGCAGGTGTGGGTAACGGGCCAAGTAAAGTTACATCCATGCCCATGCAAACAAAACCGGAGGTAAGTGCAGGTTCAATCATATAACCGGAAAGACGCGTATCTTTTCCAATCACGACATGGTGGCGGTGATTGCCGCGCTTGAATTGCATGGCGGCGGCCATTGCCAATTTCAGCAATGTCGGCGCGGTCATGGGTTCTTGATTAACTTTGCCGCGTACGCCGTCGGTTCCGAATAAATGCCGTGTCATGAATACCCTGTTATTAAGCTCTGTTAGTACTTTGAATATAAATTATCGTACTGACTTTGAAACATCACGCTTTTTTACAGAGTTTTTCATGGGTTTGCACCGTTGTTTCAACCTGGTTTCAGGGCCGCTTTAAAAGACACAGATGGCTTCTTTCTCTAAAATACACGCCAAATGCTGTGCAAACTCAAGGTTTTGTTAAGGCCTGACCCATAGAGTTTTGAGCAGGATTCACAATAAAAAAGGCCTCTCCTTAAAGGCCATATTACAGGCATGAACACGCAACCTGCACCTGAGACGGCGGAAACTCCGCCCCTGTCTCCTGAAACATCTGCTGAACCGCAGACAGGGGATGCGTCCGCGCAACCTGCCGCTGTTGTAGCGACTGCGGTAATTGACAATGAACTGGATGCAAGTACGCACTTTGCCTTCAAACATAAAATTTTTACAATTAAAAATTGCCGTTTTGCGCTAAACGGCAGTGACCGCATGCCATGCTTTTACATTCCTATGGGCGAGAACACAGTCGCCATCGAGCTTGCGAAGTTACAACAGGAATTCAATCTCCCGCCAGACTCGGTGGATGCGGCATTGCTGCTTAAAGTTCAAAAGGGATTGAGCTACGTAAAAGAAATTCGTCCCAATGACAGTATCCCGCGTGAAATTCTCGATGGCAGCGCATCATGGTCGGTAGATGAATCCCATAAAGAATTGGCGCTTGCCAAATTACAAATGGAATTGATTTTCTGGATACAGGGGCGGCGTGATGAAGTGCCGGCACTGGAACAACTAAAACGCAATCTCGCAACTCCCAAACTACGCGGTCAGGTAAAGGATGCGCATGCCAAAATTTGCCAGCTTTTGAAGTTCGATGAATTGAAGGTTTCACGTGACCGTGTTGATGAAATTGCACGTGAAACCACCTATATCGAAGCATTACGGGAACGCAGCTATAAACTAAACGATATTGCTATCAAGCTCGCCAGCTTTTATACGACCTATAAAAAAGAAGCTGCATTTTCCGCCGAAATTACTCGCATGCAGGATTTAATGCGCCGCGCGATAAAGTTGATTGGCGAGCGCTTTAATAAAGTCGATATGATGCTGCGCGAAGTACTGAAAGTTGTAAATGAACACACCATTACCATCAATGTGGTGCGATCCATTCGTGATGAAGTGCATCTTGAACTAAGAAAATGGGATGAATACTTTCCTAAATGGGCAGCTCTAAATGTCGAGCGTGATGATGGAACCGAAAAATTCTTCCGCGTTTTCTACCGTTTTCTAGCTGAAAACTATATGGAACAGCAAAGCTGGAGCGCTCCAAAGAAGAAGTAAACTAGTTACGTTTATTCTTCAAAAGATCTTCTACCACGTTTGGGTCGGCCAGCGTTGATGTATCACCCAGTTGATCGGTTTCTCCGCAAACAATTTTGCGTAAGATGCGTCGCATAATTTTCCCTGAACGTGTTTTGGGTAATCCCACGGTGAATTGAATGAAATCCGGGGTTGCGATTGGGCTGATTATTTTGCGCACATGGCCAATCAGTTCCTTATTCAACGCATCGCTGGGGATCTGATCTGCTTTCAAGGTCACGAATGCATAAATTCCTTGTCCTTTAATATCGTGAGGGAACCCAACAACGGCAGCTTCAGCAACCGCAGTGTGCGCTACTAGCGCACTTTCGATTTCTGCAGTGCCCAAACGGTGGCCCGCGACATTCAGCACATCATCCACCCGGCCTGTAATCCAGTAATAGCCATCGCCGTCACGTCGTGCGCCATCGCCTGTAAAGTATTTTCCTGCATAGGTTGTGAAATAGGTTTGTTCAAACCGCGCATGGTCGCCGTATAAACTACGCGCTTGTCCGGGCCATGAATCGACCAAACACAAATTACCCTCTGCTGCACCGTGTAACTCCTTGCCATCATTATCAACCAGTACGGGCTTGATGCCAAAGAAGGGCAGGGTAGCAGAGCCTGGCTTTAGCGGAATGGTAGCGGGCATCGGCGTAATCGCATGCCCACCGGTTTCGGTTTGCCACCATGTATCAATAATCGGGCAGCGTTCATCACCAACGACGCGGTAATACCACATCCATGCCTCGGGATTGATAGGCTCGCCCACTGTGGCAAGGATACGTAACGATGCACGGCTGGTTTGTTTTACGAAGTCATCGCCTTCACGCATTAGCGCGCGGATAGCGGTTGGTGCCGTATAAAATATATTCACTTTGTGTTTATCGACAATTTGCCAGAACCGTGACGCATCGGGATAATTCGGAACACCCTCAAACATCAAACTGGTTGTACCGTTGGCCAGCGGGCCATATACCACATAACTATGCCCGGTTACCCAGCCCACATCGGCTGTACAGAAATAAACCTCGCCTTCCTGTACATCAAATACCCATTTATGGGTAAGGGATGCATAAAGCAAATATCCCGCACAGGTATGCAAGACGCCTTTTGGTTTTCCGGTGGAGCCTGACGTATATAAAATGAATAACGGGTCTTCGCTGCCGACGGGTTCTGGCGCGCAAACGGGCGCTTCCCCTTTAATTAGCTCGTGGTACCATTTGTCTCGTTCGTTCCATGAAACGCTATTGCCAGTGCGTTTGACGACCACCACATGCTTGACAATCGGGCAACCTTTCAATGCTTCATCGGTATTTTGCTTCAGTGGAATGGTTTTACTGCCGCGCAGGCCTTCATCTGCGGTAATTACAACTTCTGATCCGCAATCAAGGATGCGTTCTTTCAAACTGGTTGGTGAAAACCCGCCAAATACTACCGAATGCACCGCGCCAATCCGTGCGCAGGCCAGCATGGCAAAGGCTGCTTCAGGGATCATTGGCATATAGATCGTAACGCGGTCACCTTTCTTTACGCCCAACTTTTTCAGTGCATTTGCCAATTTACATGTTTCGTCATACGCCTGCTGGTAACTGATGTGTCGCGTTAAATGCCCATCATCGCTTTCCCAAAGCAGGGCGGTCTGGTGCGCACGTTTTTCCAAATGCCGATCTAGGCAATTAACCGATACATTCATTACGCCATCTTCAAACCATTTAATGGAAACAGGTTTGTTGAATGATGTATTTTTAACGCGTGTGAATGGCTTCATCCAATCCAGTTTTCGGGCCTGTTCTGCCCAGAATACATCCGGTTGCTCAAGCGATTGGTTGTACATCCGCTGATAATCCGCAGCGCTAACCAGCGCATGCTTTTGAATGGAAGGTTTGACAGGAATTAAATCGGAAGTGCTCATCAAAAAAACCTAATCGCTTGTGGATAGATTGCTTTAACCATTTGTTTAACTGATTTGATAGGTTTTTAGTAATTGCACAAGATCCATGAAAACCGCAGAAAAAAACCGTGTGAATCCAATACCCCCACGCAAACAGGCTGTGCACCGCAATAAACCCTTTACGCTTTTTTGGCTGAATAAACCCGAAAAAGCTTAAGAATTCAGCAAGTTATCTTTAACGGCGTTTTAGCACTTCAACGGCATACTATTGGCATCACAAAGACAAATTCATGTCCAGAATCTGACGACTTGGGAGAGAGTAACATGTCACGCGAAACCGAACTAACATTTGCAAGCGGCGCGGATGATACATTGGAACGCTTGGTCCAAATGACCAATCAGACCAATCTTGTTGCTTTGGACAAAACAATTGCTGCTATTCGCCGTTCACCAGTAACCACCTATGCAGCAGCAGCTGCACGTTGCGGCAGCATTGGTGAACGTATTGTTCGCGCAGCAACCGAAGTGGGCGCAACCTTGCAGGAACGCCCAGCTCGTTAAAATAAGCGCGCTAATGTTAAGCGGCTAATTCCAAAACCCTTTTCCATTCTTTATCGGTGACTGGTGAGACGCTAAGGCGTGATTGTTTGACCAGCGCCATGCCCTTTAAAACCGCATCTGTTTTTATCTGTTTCAGCGTCACGGTTTTTTTTAACGCCTTTAGTGGCTTTACGCTCACCATCACAAACCGCTTTTTTTCGTCCGACGGGTCAAGGTGGGCTTCCTTGGTAATTTCCATAATGCCAACAATTTCCAGTCCTTCATTGGAATGATAGAAAAATGCCCTATCACCCTTCTTCATGGCTTTCAGATTGTTAGCAGCTTGGTAATTCCGCACACCATCCCAATTGCCTTTGCCATCTTTCACCAATTTATCCCAAGGGTAAGCATCCGGTTCCGATTTCATCAGCCAGTAAGCCATAATTACTCCGTGGTAAGGGGACGGGAGAGAAGCTGTTCCATCATGGCGCCAATATCGGCGTTATGATGCAGCACGGAAACCACGGCATCGATAATCGGTGTATCGACATGGTATTTTTTGGCGAGTAATTGCGCTGCAAGCGATGTGCTAACACCTTCGGCAACCGAAACGCGGTTTTTTAATATGGTTTCCAATCGCTCGCCGCCGCCCAATGCCATGCCAAGCGACATATTGCGTGATTGCGTAGAACCACATGTCAAAACCAAATCACCAAGACCTGCAAGTCCCATCAAGGTTTCCTGCTTGCCGCCCAACGCAACTGCAAGGCGTGTCATTTCACGAAGCCCGCGGGTCATAAATGCTGTGCGCGCATTTTCGCCAAGATGTTTTCCAATTACCATACCGCATCCGATGGCTATGACGTTTTTCAAAGCGCCCGCAAGCTCAACGCCAATAATATCTGCGCTGGCATACGGTCTGAAATAATGGCTGCTTAGTTGTTCGCATAATTGCTTGGCAAAATCTAATGTATCGGCAGCGATGGTAACAGCGGTGGGTTTGCCTTGTGCCACTTCCTTGGCAAATGTTGGGCCGGATAATACGCAAATTGGGTTATCGCCAAATATTTCTTTCACCACATCGGCCATTAATTTGCCCGTGTTGCTTTCGATGCCCTTTGCACAAATGATAAGCGAAGCCGATATTGAAACACGTGTTTTGATACGTTCACACTCAGCGCGGATAAATTGTGCAGGGACAGCCAGCAACACCGAATCGCAATGCCTTAATCCGCTTACATCGCTCGAAGCGGTGATGGACGCATCAATATGAACAGCAGGTAAATAGTGGGAATTGATATGGGTATCGTTGATATCACGTACAACTTTTTCGTTGCGTGCGAACATGATAACTTTTTTGTGCGCCATGTGCATCGCTTGCGCTAATGCTGTTGCCCATGCGCCGCCACCCAAAATGCCGATTGTCTGAATAGGTTTCATGATTAGTGCTTATAGCATTTCTGTTGCTTCATAAAGAGGCCATCTAGGGCGCGGTTTGAAATCAAGCCCGTCAATCATGCCGAGGCGCAGTTTTTCCAATCCCGCCCAAGCCACCATGACCCCGTTATCGGTGCACAAGGCTGGCGGCGGTGTTACCAGTTTAAAGCCATGTTTTCCACTTACGTATTGCAGCTTGGCTCGCAGAGTCTGGTTGGCGGCAACGCCGCCCGCAACGACCAGCGTTTTTCCATTTGGATAATCCACGATCATCTTTTCTATCGCATGTTTTACGCGGTCACTAAGGCAATCCGCCACCACGCGCTGGAAACACGCGGCAATATCGCTGCGTTTCTGGTCATCCAGAACACCAATACGTTCCGATAGGCTTCTTACAGCCGTTTTCAAACCTGAAAATGAAAAATCGCAATTAGGTTTGCCCAGCATGGGGCAGGGCAGTTCGTAT
Organism: Alphaproteobacteria bacterium; assembly: GCA_033762625.1. Classification (NCBI taxonomy): domain Bacteria; kingdom Pseudomonadati; phylum Pseudomonadota; class Alphaproteobacteria; species Alphaproteobacteria bacterium. The sequence continues at coordinate 23,050 of JANRLI010000017.1, read as the reverse complement.
TTATTGGCATCACCTGTTTTTGCTGCCGCTTCAACGGCTGGCCCACCCGGAAATCCCAGCCCTAATAATTTGGCAACCTTGTCAAACGCTTCACCTACCGCGTCATCAATCGTCGAGCCATACAGTTTATATTTGCCAACACCTTCCACCGCCAATAACTGGCAATGCCCACCAGAAATCAGTAGTAGCAAATAAGGAAATGAAACATCATCCGTAAGACGCGCGGTCAGCGCATGCGCTTCCAAATGATTGACGGCAAGAAACGGCTTACCGGTTGAAAGCGACAATGCCTTGCCCATCATGGCGCCAACCATTACCCCCCCAATTAAACCCGGGCCGCAGGTTGCAGCAATTCCATCGAAGTCATGTAGTTTTATCCCGGAATCCCGAATCGTTTTTTGGGTCAGCACATCAATCGCATCCAGATGTGCACGTGCAGCAATTTCAGGCACAACGCCGCCATACACGCGGTGTTCGTCCAATTGCGATAATAAACTATGCGCTAAAACGCGGCGGTTATTATCCACAACCGCTACGGCAGTCTCATCGCATGATGTTTCAATCCCCAATACAATCATATGAAATGATATAGCCTAGCCCAAAAGCCTTTGCTATATCTCTTCACATGACAGCAATTGTTTCAATTCTCATGGGCATTGCCATGGCTGCCGTTCTGGTAGTGCTAGTACTCGGCCTGTTCAGCATGGTCAAAGGCGGGGAGTTCAACCGCAAATACGGCAACCGCCTGATGCGCTGGCGCGTCGGCTTGCAGGCCGTTGCGCTTGTCCTTTTTGCTGTCGCATTGCTTTTAAAGCATGGTTCTTAAAATAAGGATGGAGTTGGTTTAGATGAAAATTCTCGTTCCCGTGAAGCGCGTGATTGATTACAACGTGAAAATCCGCGTCAAAGCCGATAATAGCGGGGTTGAAACCGCAAACGTCAAAATGGGTATGAATCCGTTTGATGAAATCGCGGTTGAAGAAGCGGTGCGTCTGAAAGAAAAAGGCAAGGCAACCGAAGTCATTGCCGTTACAATTGGCTCCAGCCAGTGTCAGGATTTATTGCGTACCGCTATGGCGATTGGCGCAGATCGCGGCATCCATGTTGTATTTGATGGTGAAACACAACCGCTTGGCGTTGCCAAAACATTAAAAGCGATTGTCGATCAGGAAAAGCCGGATTTGGTTATTTTGGGTAAGCAGGCGATTGACGGGGATAACAATCAGGTCGGACAAATGCTTGGTGCGCTATTGGGCTGGGGTCAGGCAACCTTTGCTTCCAAAGTAGAAGTAGGTAATGGCAGCGTAAATGTCACGCGTGAGGTCGATGGCGGTCTAGAAACCTTATCGCTCAAACTTCCTGCAATCATCACAACCGATTTACGGTTGAACGAACCACGTTATGCAACACTTCCAAACATCATGAAGGCCAAGAAAAAGCCGATTGAACCGTTTGATGCCGCAGCTAAGGGCGTTGATTTAACCCCACGTATCAAAACCCTTCGCGTTGATGAGCCCGGCACCCGCAAAGCAGGTATTAAAGTGCCAGATGTAGCAACATTGGTTGATAAACTTAAAAACGAAGCAAAGGTGATTTAAGATGCGTGCACTTATTATTCTTGAACATGACGGCGTTGCGGTTAAATCTGCCACGCTGCACGCCATCGCTGCTGCAAAAAAATTAAACTGCCCAGCTGACGGTCTTGTCATGTGTAATGCGGGCGCAGCTGTGATCGATGCGGCCGGTAAAATCAGCGGCCTTGAAAAAGTGCTGGTCAGCGAAGGCGCGCAATACAAGGATGATTTGGCAGAAAACGAAGCGCCACTTGTTGCGCAGCTTGCCAAAAACTATACGCATGTATTTGTCGCGGCAACCAGCTTTGGTAAAAACCTGCTGCCACGCGTCGGCGCATTAATGGACGTTGCGCCGATTTCCGAAATTTCATCGGTTGAAAGCGCGGATACTTTTAAACGGCCAATCTATGCCGGAAATGCCATTGCTACTGTGCAATCCACAGATGCAATAAAGCTATGCACCGTGCGCGCAACATCCTTTGATGCGGTGCCTGCAACAGGCGGCAATACGGCTATTGAAAAGGTTGCCGCCACAGCAGATGCCGGCCTTTCCAGCTTTGTGGGCCGCGAAGTTTCCAAATCAGAGCGCCCTGAATTGACAGCAGCAAAGGTTGTAATATCCGGCGGCCGCGGTTTGGGTTCGGGCGAAAATTTCAAAATGCTTGAACAGCTCGCCGATGTGGTTGGCGGGGCGATTGGTGCATCACGTGCGGCGGTAGATGCAGGCTTTGTCCCCAATGATTATCAAGTGGGGCAGACGGGTAAAATTGTTGCCCCAGACCTGTACGTAGCAGTGGGTATTTCCGGTGCTATTCAACATCTGGCGGGTATGAAAGACAGCAAGGTGATTGTTGCGATTAACAAAGACCCCGATGCACCCATTTTTAACGTCGCAGATTATGGTTTGGTGGGCGATTTGTTCCAAATCGTGCCGGAATTAACGGCTGCGCTTAAGAAATAAAGACAAAAGAAATCAGCCCTTCAACAGCTGGTTTGTTTCTGCTATCAAACTGAAACGCATATGTGTTTTTGTGCGGAGGGGTGGCAGAGTGGTCGATCGCGGCGGTCTCGAAAACCGTTAAACCCGCAAGGGTTTCGAAGGTTCAAATCCTTTCCCCTCCGCCAATTACAAATTCAAAGGCATCCAGAGAAATCTGAGATGCCTTTATTTTTATAAGCAAAAAGTTATTTTTCTATCTGATGCCGTCCAGAGAAATTTTTTGCAATCCAGCCGAGTTATGAGTAGATTTGTGAGTAGATTTACCCATAGGACTCAAACGCATGGCACTCACGGCCTTAGCTATCAAGAACCTCAAGCCAAAAGCTAAAATCTACCGTGTTGCTGATAACGGTGGCCTGTGCCTTGAGATAGCCCCTACAGGAGGCAAGCTGTGGCGGTGGCGATATTACTTTAACGGTAAGCAGCAAATGCTGGCCTTGGGTAAATTCCCTGATGTTGGCTTGGAGCAAGCCCGTAAGAAACGGGATGAGGCGCGGTCACTGGCAACGGAAGGAAAACATCCTACCCGTGAGAAAGCTGCCCAAAAACTACGCAAATCAGTTGAAGGCGAAAACACCTTTGAGCGCATAGCCCGTAATTGGATGGAAATTAAAGGCGGCAAGCTAAACGCCAAATACCGCAAGCAATCCCTTGAGCGCATGGAACAGCACGTTTTTCCTATTATTGGTGCGTTTCCAATTATTGAAATAACTATCCCCGATGTTGTGCGTGTTGTGGAGAAAATCAGCAAGCGCGGCACGATAGAAACTGCCAAGCGTATGAAGCAACTTATCGGGCAAGTCTTCCGGTACGCAGCGCAACGGGGTTTGTGTCAGAATAACCCAGCCGCAGATTTGCGGGACATATTGCCCACCGCAGAAGAAAAGCATCATGCCTGCATCCATCCCAGCGAATTTCCAAAACTGTTGAAGGATATGGAAGCCTATAAGGGCGATAACCTAACCAAGCCAGCGATGCAGTTGCTTGCCCTTACTTTTGTACGCACAGGAGAGTTGATAGGTGCGCGGTGGGATGAAATAAACTTCGATAGGGAAGAATGGCATATCCCCAAAGAACGCATGAAGATGAAGCGTCCCCATCTTGTTCCACTGTCTCGCCAAGCGATTGCCCTTCTTAGAGGCTTACAAGAAATAACAGGCGAAAAGCAAAACGTGTTCCATAGCCAGCGCGGTAAGAGTAAGCATATCAGCAATGGCGCGGTGCTTATGGCTTTACGCCGCATGGGATACCAAGGCCTTATGACAGGACATGGTTTTCGTTCCCTTGCTTCCACCATCTTAAACGAAAAAAGCTATGCCCCCGACGTGATTGAACGCCAACTAGCACATGAAGATAACGACAAAATCCGCTCGGCCTATAACCGTGCAGAATACCTTTTGGAACGCAAAAAGATGATGCAGGACTATGCGGATATTTTGGATGCACTTAGATTGAGTAGCGATGATAAGAAAATCATTCCGATCCATAAACAACGGCTGGGGTAGGGGGGGCGTTTACGTAGAATGCCTGTGAAAGCAAGCGAGGGGTGCGACTATGAATATTTGCTATTTCAAAATCTGGAGTCAAAAATGACAATAATAAGAAAAAAATTATCCCCACCGCTCCCAGAAATAATGATTTCAGGCGGCTCGACTCCTCGAACACCACAAGTAAACAAAAGAAACGTTATGGAGCCGGATTATAAACACTGGGCTAGAATGGCAACTTGGGATGACGACCAAGCCGCAGCCCTACTAAAAGGGTTGAATCCGGATAAATGTTATGACGCTACAGATTATGCACCTGATGTCATAAAGAGCCATAACGAGCTTTCAAAACAAATTCAAAACGTGGGTTTTGGTCGGCTGCACGACTTGGTGCCATACCATAATCCCCCATACAAAATTATTGCTTGGGCAAAGAAAATGAGGATTTCAATTCCCCGAAAACTCACTACTGCTGTAAAAACATTCTCTCAAAAACCTCAGGAAATAATAAAGCCAAAAAGAGAGAATCTAACGGCACAAACAAAAGAGAAAGCCACCTTAATGAAAATTATTGTTGGACTTCTTTTGGCGCATTACAAAACTGCCATCAAAGAAAAAATACCTAAAATCAGTATGCTTCACGATTCCATAATCAAAACAGGTATTCAAATTGATGATGAAACCCTTGGTAAATGGATAAAAGAGGCGTGGGAAAACCATTATCCTGATGCTCGCAAAGAAAAATAAGCGAATTCGCTAAAATCTTTGGCGAATTCGCCCGATTGATATTTCATGCATATTACGTTGCTTCCATTAGAACCCTAATGGAGTTAACGCCATGCTACAGATATTACGAAAGCCAGAAGTAAAAAGGCTCACTGGGCTATCCAATTCCAGTATCTACCTAAAAATCTCCCAAGGCACATTCCCTGCCCCTTTCCCATTGGGAGAGAATGCCAGAGCAGTGGGCTGGGAAGCCGAATCCATACAAAACTGGATCAAAAAACAAATAGAAGCTTCACGTTTGAAAAATGGTGACCGCCATGAAGGATAAAGAAAAAGCCGCAGGCGGGAACCATGCGGCAATCTCAATTTCACCCACCAAATATACTCAAAGACCAACAATAAATCAAGCTAAGCAGCCAAAAATAACAATTACTGTTGTATCCGGTGGTGGTTCTGAGCCGCCATACACACATGTTATTAAGGGAACTTTGGCACGTTCACTTATGCACCTGAAACAATGTGAAATGAATGGCCTGACCCGAATTGAAGCTCTTTCAAAATTTGGCATTTTAAGCCTCACGCAGCACGTAAGCGTATTCCGGCATGAATATGCGCTTGATGTGGAATGCATACGTGTTTCGCATAAAGGCCGTCACGGGGCTTCAAAATATGGACGTTATTTCTTGAAAACGCAGATCATCATTCGAGTTATCTCAGGAGGTTTGCAATGTCAGATTTAACGCAACCTTATAACGATGTTCACGCAATCACAGTTTTAGCTGTTTCTAGCACAGAAACCGATAAAACCGATATAACCGACAGGGGACAATCTAAAAAGGCACAAAAAAATAAGCAGCGGGAAGATGGTGGGGAGCAAATTTTAATTCCTAGCCCTACCGAAAATGCTGTTTTTATAGCTTTACAAGCCCGTGGCCTTTACAAATCGCCTCTAGGCGGTGGGAGGCACGATATAACCTGCCCGTGGGTTAATGAGCACACGGACGCGATGGATGCAGGCACAGCTTATTTTGAACCAGATGATAATTTTCCGATAGGTGGCTTTAAGTGTCAGCATGGGGATTGCAAAAATAAGCATATCAGTCAGCTCTTGGAATGTTTGGGTATTCAAAAAAATGCAGCGCATATGAAGCCCACTATTCGGGTGCAGGCGGGTGAAATTGGTCGCATAGCAAATGCAGCCGAAAAAGAACTTGCTAAAGGTAGCCAATATTATCAGCGCGGTGGTCTAATTGTTATTGTTTGCACAGACCCCAGCACACGTGAAACAACGGTGCAGGGATTAAAGCTATCTTCCTTAGTTGCTGCATTAGCGGGGGCATTGAATTGGGAAAGGTATGATGGACGCTCTAAAGAATTTGTCCGAATAGACCCGCCTGCGCGTCATGCAGGTGTTTTGCTTGATGCGCCCGAATATCGCCACTTGCCTGTATTGAACGGTCTAACACGGCAACCTTATTTAAGGCCAGATGGTACATTGCGGAACGCTGCGGGATATGATGTGGAAACGGGCATGTTTGGCGTTTTTGCTGCCAAGGATTTCAATGTGCCGGAAAAACCCACAAAGGGGGATGCAGAAAATGCACTAAAATTATTGCTTAGCGTGCTGGAAGAATTCAGCTTTGCAAAGCACACAGATAAGGCCGCTGGATTATGTGCTTTCCTTACCGCTGCCATACGTTCAAGCCTGACTTGTGCACCAATGTTTCATGTTAAGGCTGCACAATTTGGCTCTGGCAAATCGTATCTTTGCTCACTGATTATTGCCTTTGCATCCCCGCAACGGGGTGCGCCCACTACCTTTCCGCAGGATGATGAAGAATGTCGCAAATTCTTGCTGGCAACATTGCTAACTGCGCCTGCGGTGGTGGAGTTTGACAATCTGACAGGTAATATTGTACCGCATAAAAGCCTTTGCACCACATTAACCTCTGAATACTTACAGGGGCGCATTCTTGGCGTTTCAAAGACCGCCACTGTTAGTACCCGCGCATTGTTTTTATCAAGCGGAAACAATGTCTGCCCTGTAGGTGATATGACAAGGCGATGTGTAACCATCACATTAGACCCCACTTGTGAAACCCCAGCCACACGCACATTTACAAATCCACGTTTGGTGCAAGATGTGTTGCGAGAACGCGGGCGATATGTTTCAGCGGCACTCACAATCATTCGCGCATGGATTGTTGCGGGGCGACCTGAGACAAAGTGCAAAGCTCTCAATGGGTTTGATGAATGGTCAAATCTTTGCCGTCAGCCTTTATTGTGGCTGGGGCAGGCAGACCCCGCTACGGCTGTTTATGAATCTATGGCGGATGATCCAGACCGCGATACGCTGGGCACGCTTTTACAAAATTGGCAGCGATGCTTTTGGGATAAGCCAACAATGGTAAGGCAAGCCGTTAATTGCATGGATACCGATTTGCAGGAAGTCATTCACGATATTGCAAGCGAGAAAGGCATTATCAATCGGCGTGTTTTGGGGCGGTGGATTCAGCGGCATTCGGGACGCATGGTGAATGGGCTTCGTTTTATTCGTGATAGTGGAAGCCGTTCTGCGGAAGCATGGACGGTTGAACAGGTAAAGTAGGTTTTATCGGTTTAATCGGTTTCTATCGACGGATTAAGGAAGGTGGCTAATATGAAGGGCATCGCATGTAAGCATTAGGCAAAAAACTTGGTATCATCACTTGTGCTTTTCATAACAGGAGCTGCCTTTTGCAATCATACAACAAATATATGACCAGTCCTTGTTTGAGGTAAGATTTTTTGAGGCCGCATAATCCCAAGCTGTATCGCCACAAGCAGGCAGCCCTTTTACTTTTCCAAGGTGATAATCTTTTTCACCATTTGGGAAAAAGAAGTAAACATTGTAATCAGCTGTTTCAATTTCTTTGCAGGTAAAATCAGAATAGGATTTACATTCATCGCCAATACCGCATGATTTTATCAATACAACTATCAAAGCTACGACAATGATAATATTCCACATGCTATCTCTCGCGCCACTCTAATTAATTAGCTTTCGCTATAAGGTATATCACAACGTCCAGAGACGTAAGCACAAAAAACACTGACAAAAATGGAAAAAGTATGCTCTACAATAAACAGTAACATCAAAGGCCCATACTTTATTTTCCAAATGATTTCGATAAAATATCAAGTGCAGGGTGATTGCCATGGGCAAGCTGTGTGTTGAAAGTACACTTGGGTTAAGCATGAATAAATTACTGCGGTGGGGATATATTGACTTAGAAAAATATGTTTCCGGTAGTATGTATTGGGGTGATGAAGATAACCGTGCAGGAAGCATAAGCTTTGTATGCCGTTTTGCTAACAGCCTTGAATTAAATTACTCAGCCAATGGCGATCCTATCAGGCAGGCAATAGTCATTCTTTGGACAGCCTGTCATTACGGGAATAAACGCCCGTGGTTTGAATGCCCGATTTGTTATAGACGGGCAGGGAGGCTTTTTTATCGCGCTAGGCGCTTCGCCTGTAGGCGTTGCCAGAAGCTTTGCTATGCCAGCCAGTTGGAAAATCCACGCAAGCGTGGCCTAGGTTTGTCATTCAAGTTATTGGGCAAGCTAGAGGCAATAGGCGGCAGTGAGGATTTCAAGCCCCCACGCATGCACTGGAAAACCTATAACCGCATTCTTGAACGTACAAATGCTTCATGGAACAAGTCTTTTGTTTCTTATTTTAATGGCAAATGGCACTTTCTTTAGTTCACGAAAAATGTACATGCTGACATTTTCTAGTGGCAGTTGGTATAAACCGTGCTGCCTATTTTATTGCTGCTACAGTTTATATTATTGTTTTGCATGGCTTGAGTGTCGCGTATCTGTTGCATCTGCTGATCGTAAAAGTTTTCCTGCCGAGCTTGCTGTTGAGACAATAACATCATGTTCTGATTATGTCTTAGTTGTGCATCTTGCTTTTCAGCAGCGTCTATATCGGCTGCATATTGTGCAAAAAGCTTTGATTTTTTGACTTCGTATTCATCAAGGGTTATACGACCATTTTGATACTCTAAGGCAAGTTCCTTTACCTTAGCATACTGCATTCTTAGTTGTGGTGGAAAGGGAAGCCCTGCCGCCAACAAATTTCTAGACGTTATGTCTTCTTTGCATGATACGTGTTTTAAAGCTGTTTTCTGAGTCAACTTGCCACATGATGATTCAATCTCTTTAGTGGTCTTTTCCATAGCCTCACGGATTACGTAGCTACTACCTGCACAGGAAGTCAGGGTTAGACATAGTACAACAAGCAATAATCGTATCATTTGATAGTCCTTGGTGTTTTATGGCGGTTGAAGTCAACCAAACTAATGGCTGACAAATTTTCTATTTGCTTTGCCGTATAGCGTCCAGCTAAATCCTAAGCATACGCGAGTAGATATATGCGTAGATTTGTGGTGGAGATTATGAAACGCTATTTACATCAAGCGGTTGGGGCGGCCTTTCGGCTGCTTTCCCCCCGCCAGTTTAATGGGTTTAAAACCGGTATCCGATGCTCACTGCGCCAAACAGATCGGCGCTATCCTGTCCATAAAATTCAGGCGCGCGCCAATTCAACGTATAATTGATCTGGGCGTGCCCATACGTAAAGGCTACGCCAATATTTGCATCACCCACGATCGGCTTCTTGCCAACCGATGGGCTGTCTTCAAACGTATTACCATCAAGAAAAATATTTCGTCCCACTGCGCGGCCTTCAAAGCCTGCAAAGAGTGACCATGAAAATTCGCCTTCGGGTACAGAGAAATATCCATTCCCCGGCATGGCGGGACGAACACGCAGCGGTGGTGTTTGCCATTTATATTGTTTGGGAACCAGTTGAAACATTAATCCGCTATTCGCGTAGGTATAGATGTTTCCAAGTGTTGCGCCAATATATGGCGAAGCACGAAAATGCAAATCACCCATTTCTGCGGTATAGGCTTCCGGCCACAGATGCTCCCATGATGCCATCAGGCCAACTTCGGTGTTTAACTGGTGTCCCCAACCTTTGGGATATGCGGCGTTCAACAAGGTATGAACAAATTCCTGCGTTTCTTTGCCAAGGGAATAGGGGCCAACGATGCCAACCGTCAATTCCACATTATCTTGGTGATTATTGGTCACATTAGACATGCCCACCGAGCCATACAGAAATCCGGCATAGGGTCGGTCTTTAGGGTCCGGGGTCGTCAATGATAATTCGCGCGGCGTATATAAATTCTGACCCACGGAATAATAAACCGATGTTGTGTCATTTACCGGAAATACCGGAATAATAGTATCAAGAAAGCTGGCGATTGCGGGTGGATGATCACCGGTATCATACCAACTTATACGTATGCCGTTGGTATAGTTTCTATCTGCACCAGATGCGAGGGAGTCATTTTCAACGGTGAGTGTTAAAAATTCATCGCGCGGTTTATCTTCAACATGCTTCTTGAATTGTTTTTGTAATGTTTCCTTCTTTGGCGGCTCGCCCCCCGCATTATCGATTGTCTGCGCATGTGCTACGGCAATGCAGGATGACAAGCATAAAGAAAGAATAAATGTGGAAACAAATTTCACGCGCATAAATCCCGGTTAAAACCTGCAAGCCTTATCCGTTGGGTTGATGCGTGTCGCATACCAAAAACGCATAAGTATTTGGTATGGTTTAATTGCACGTATTGCTGATTGTTTCGATCGATACTTGCTTTGTGCATGAATCATATACCTTGGCCGTGACCAACGTACCGCCTGGGCAAACTGTGCTGGTTTTCAAGATGGTGCTCTTGATACATCCTGCGGGTACGCAGTTGTTTTGGTAGAGCGTTTCGGTGGAAGTTCCTGCGCCATTATTGCTGCCATCGCATACCCTAACACGGCGAACGGTGATGATACCCCCATTATTCGGTTGGGGGCATGGCTTGGTCGTCAACACATCGGATGGCTTGCAGGTATAGGTTGTGCCGCCGCCCGGTGGTGCAGCTACACAGGTGTTGCTGGTAACGGTTGAAGTCGTGCTGCCTGCACCGTTATTGCTGCCATCGCACACGCGTGAGGTCACGGTGGTGATGCTGCCCGTTTGTCCCGATGGGCACGGCGTTGTGTTGGTATTGGTTGATGGAGTGCAGCCCGTCGTCCCGCCGCCAATCGGGCAGTTCTGGCGGGTGGTATCAATCGTATCACGGCCTGCGCCATTGTTCGAACCATCGCAAATGTGACGTCTAATTGTCGTGATGGTGCCCAGTGGATTGGTTGGGCAGGTTACCGTTTGTGTGTTGGTGGTTGCGGTACAGCCAGTCGTGCCGCCGCCAATCGGGCAGTTCTGGCGGGTCTGCGTAATTGTGTCGCGACCTAAACCGCCATTGCTGCCATCACAAATATGCGCCGTGATGGTGGAGATGGTGCCCAGCGGATTGGTTGGGCAGGTTTGCGTACTGGTGTTGCTTGATGCAACGCAGCCTGTTGTACCGCCGGTTGCGCAGTTGCGGCGTGTTACAATAATCTGGTCACGGCCTGCGCCATTATTTGTGCCATCGCAGATGTGATTGGTTACCGTGGTGATGGTACCCGCCGGATTGGTTGGGCAGGTTTGTGTCTGCGTATTGGTGCTTGGCGTGCAACCTGTCGTGCCGCCGCCAATCGGGCAGTTCTGACGGGTGGTGTTAACGCTGTCGCGACCTGCGCCATTATTGGAACCATCACAGATATGCGTCGTCACGGTGGTGATCGTGCCCGCCGGATTGGTTGGGCAAGTTACCGTTTGTGTACGGGTGCTTGCGGTGCAACCGGTTGTGCCGCCGGTGATACCACCACAGGTTTGGCTGACAACTTGTGCTTCAATCTGCTTGGTGCACGAGTTGAAAACGTCACGGTAAGTGATGGATCCTGATGCACCATTCGGGCAAGGCTTAGTATATTCGCGCAGCTTACTTGTCTGACAGGTTGCTGCGGGCTTTATATCGGCAGTTGTCTTGGCGCTGGTGGTTTCTTGGGTTGTAGTCGCCGTAACATCCATCGATACTTCTTGGGTCTTAGCTTGCGCTGTTACTGCTTCATCGTCGCTGGCGCTGGTTGTCACCCATTTGGTGCCGGCGCACTGCATATGGAAGTTCAAGAATGCGTCATCCTGACCTGAACACGCATATTGCGCAGTGTATGATTTTGAAGGACGCGAGTTATCTGGTAAAACCGCAGAAATATCATCGCGGTTCATCGGCAGCTTTAACACGGGATAGAACCCGTCTTCGCTTTGGTTATTTGCAAGCACAAATCCAGACTCTGCCGATTTTGAAACAGGTTCAGCAATTAAATGCGTGTGGTCAGCTGAATCAACAAGGCCCTTGAATACCCATCCGCTTTCACATGATGTTTGCGGGGTTGGAACATCGCCAACCACCATCGGACGCGGCAAGCAGCATCCAGCCAAATGGACACCGCTTACAGGGCGCGTCAAAAACGCAGCCCATTCTTCAGATGTCTTTAACGGAATAAACAGCGAGCTGCCGGAATTATTATCAACGTATTTGCATATATTGTGCACAAAAATTGGTGACTTGCTGATTTCATCAGATGAATCAAGGCGTACACCATTAAATCCTGCTTCAAGTATAGCATCATTGCTGTCACTTACAGGGCATTGCACGAAGCTATCAGTATTGGTGCGCAGGCTATGGTCAATCGTGCATTGACCGGATGGTTGTTGCGCATGTAATGGAAGAGCAAATGCGGCTAAGAAATACAAAAGCGCTAATGCAGCTATGTTTTTTGAAAACAGTTTCATGGCATCTCTCTTCACAAAGACATTTGAATGCAGTGGTTACTTCCGCGAATGAATGCACGTCAAAAACGGCAGTATCACTTTTCGATGTGGAAGTAGCCTGGAAAAATCAATGCGCATAAAAACCATATAAAAAAGCCGGGCGCAAGCCCGGCCTTTTGTTAATAAAATGCTTAATGCCATAAGCATTAATTTTTAAATTGCTTATTCGCCTTAGTAGGTTGGTTTTACTTGGCTTCTGGACTTCCTACGATTTATGAGCAGTGCCATCTCTATGCCTTATTTATTCACCGATCGGAAAACGCAATGTGTACTGCCTCAACCCAGTCTTATTTGCTTGAATAGTTTGTTTGATGGTATGGCCTTCAAGCTCTGCTGTTACGGTATATCGGCCTGGGCTCAAGTCTGCGAGCAGGATTGGGCCATCCGTGGTCGTGTTGATGATGCGGTTTTGGTATTTGTCATCAATCGTCACGTTGATTGAATCCAGATAAATTCCGCCAATTCCTACAAAGGTAATCTTCACGGAATAGTGATGTTGGATATAATTTATCTGTGCTTCGCTTTGATCGCTTACGCCTCCTGTTACAATTTCAGGATTCATTTTGGTTGGCAAATCTTGCGGATAAGTTTTTGCATAAGTCGGGCTCGCCATGAATGGGCAAGCGCTAATTAAAACGAATACAGCTATCCGTAATGCACGAAGTGTCATAAGGGGCTCCTCTTTATTATGGGATGCCGCCGTTTAAATTGTCTTTTGTCAGCGGCTTTACTTCAACGCAGCTGATGAATATAGCACTCAGTTGCGTCTAAGTCAGGTGGGATTTTCCGAAGTGTCGGCTAGTGCACGCTGCACTTGCCCGTACGCAGTCTTAAGTCCAGCAAGTAATGGCGCTTTTTGTGTTAATGTCTGCCCACTTGCAAGCTCGGCTTCAAAGCTTAACGTGGCCAGTTCTTCTGCGCCAAGATTGAATGCAATACCTTTTAATGCATGGGCAGCGTTTCGCCATTGCACAGGGTTGTTGCTTTTAAGGCTGCTTTCTAAATCATCAATGCAATTCCGATAACAATTATGAAAATTCACAATCAGTTGCTGTTCCATAGCCTTGTCATGATCAATGATGTCACGAAGATTTCGTAAATCCAGTACGCTACCCATGATGCGCTTTCCTACTATCTGGTATGCAATGTGACGTAATGGTCGATTGCAGTTTGAATTTTGTTCTTGCTGTAAGGCTTTGCGATAAAACCCTTCACGTTGTTTTGCCGTGCAGCCTGAATGTCCTTGAGAAGCGGGCTGCCGGTTATATAAACAATATGACTGTGCGGATCTGATTTTTTCAGCACAGATGCAATATCATGCCCTGAAAAATCCGGCAGATTAATATCCAGCAATACAATATCAGGAGCATGGGTTGCATATAGTTCCATTGCTTCTACCGCGTTCTTGGCGACGTAGCAGCTATAGACGGACTCACGCGACAGTAAGTCATGCAATAATTTTCGCGAAAAATCCTGATCTTCAACAATCAGTATGGTGATGCCGAATGATTCCAGACCTTTTTTGGATGAGCGCTCACGGATAGCGCAGACAAGCTTGGTTTGCTGTTTTTCATCAAAGCCAAGCGATGCATCCGCGTCCAGTTGTTCGAATGAATGGTTTTGTGTTGTCATAAACACATTATGCAACAAGAAAAAAAAAGTTTGCTTAAATCGCTGCATACTCGGAAATGCAGCAAAGTATCAAAATATCCATCAACTTTTTTTAACGTCGGTGAATATCTATTTTTCTCAGGATGTAAGCTGTGACCCAAGATTTCAATCCGATTGGTACCACAACCACGGTGCCGAGATGTGACGAACAGTTGCTTATCTATACGCATGAGCTGGAAGAGCAGCACCATGCCTTAAGCGAAGCCAAGGAACAGGCAGAAAAGGCTAATAAGGCAAAATCGGAATTCCTTGCCAATATGAGTCATGAAATACGTACACCGCTAAATGGTATTATCGGTATAGCCAGCTTGCTGCGTGACACACCGCTTACGCCAGAACAGAAAGGCTGGGTGGACATCATCTGCAAATCAAGCGATGTGCTGCTTGGCCTTGTGAACGACATTCTTGATGTATCGAAAATTGAAGCCGGGCAATTGGTTCTGGAATCCCTGCCCTTTAATCTTGGGACAGCCATTACGGATGTGACGGACAACTTCGCGCACCTTGCGAAAGAGAAAGGGCTGGCGGTGTATGTGGAGCAGGGGGAATTAAGCCCGCTTTATCTTGGTGATGTCACACGTATCCGTCAGGTGCTGTTCAATATGCTGGGTAATGCACTTAAATTTACACATCAAGGCTATATTTCGCTGCATATTCGGGAAGAAAAGCTTACAGGCGGGTTGGCGCGCATCTGCTTTAAATTGCAAGATACCGGTATTGGTATTCCTGCAAATAAATGTGCACAGATTTTCGAAAAGTTCACGCAGGCAAATGAATCCATTACGCGCCAATATGGGGGCACGGGCCTTGGGCTATCGATTTGCCGCAGTTTGATTGAATTAATGGGCGGATCCATACAGGTAGAAAGTGTTTTGAATTCTGGATCGTGTTTTACGTTTGATATCTATTTGCGTTGTGTTGAGCAGGATATTCAAACGCCTATTCCCCAAACGCTTCCAGTAACGCAGTATAAAAATAAACGTGCACTTGTCGTTGATGATATTGAAGTGAACCTTATTCTGCTTAAAACGATTTTGGCTAAGAATGGTTTTGACGTCGTTGTGGCACATAACGGGGTGGAGGCGTGCGAGATTACCCAAACCCAATCCTTCGACATTATCTTTATGGATTGCCATATGCCGCTGATGGATGGGTATGTCGCGGCAGCACAGATTCGCAAACAACTGGCAGCATCAGAATCAATCTACACACCTATCATTGCGCTGACCGCAGATGCAATGAAGGATAACCGCGACCGCTGCCATAATGCGGGTATGGATGATTTCATAACAAAGCCAATAACTAAGGAACAATTACTGACATCACTCAGTAAATGGCTTGGCGCAGCCAATACCCAGTAGTTGTTTAACCAGTAGATTTTTGCCATGGTTTGGGCTTAGATGATTGCTCATTAAAAAACGCGGCGCAATACCGTGACCGTTATCCCACCCTGAAATACTCCTTATCGAGATAGGTGTTCCTTATGAAACGTGATTTACTCTTCCGCACACTTGCCGTAACGGGTCTCTTGACCTTGGCATTGGGTGCAGTGCCAGCCACCGCAGGCTTTTCTTCCCAAGAAGTTGTTGGCAGCAAATATGACAACAAGGTTCAAACCAAAGACGGCAGCTGCGTTCGTACCAAGTGGCAAACCGGAAATGATGCCTGTGGCACTAAGAAAGAAGCGCCACCCCCGCCCCCTGTTGTGTATGAAGCACCGCCTCCACCGCCACGCCCGGTTGTAAAAGCGCCGCCCCCGCCACCAGCGCCGGTTGTTCGTACCGTGATTAAGGAAGATGCCCGCACCATTTATTTTGACTCAGGAAAATCCGTTATTACCCCGGGTGGTCAAAAGAAGCTTGATACCCTGGCAGCAACCTTGAAAGGTGCCAAGGACATCCAGCGCGTTGAAATCGTAGGATATGCCGACCCCATGGGCTCAACCGCGTCCAATCAGGCATTATCAGAACGCCGCGCAGCAGCAGTTCAGAAATACCTGAATGACCATGATTATATGAATACATCGATAGCAAAGGTGAAAGCTGTTGGCGAAAGCCAGGCATCGGCCAATTGCGATACGAAGATGAAGCGCACCAAGAAAATTGGTTGCTTGGTCACCGACCGCAAGGTTCAAGTGGAAGTGGTTTATGTAACCGAGACCGTTCACTAAACCTGAACCAACTTAAAATAAAAGCGGTGGCGCTTTAAAGCTCCACCGCTTTTTTTATGCTGATGTAAGATTGAACTTAATCAACTACATTGTAGCCACGGCCAACCATGCATTTCTTCACGATATTGCCGCGTGCATTTTGGGTGTCGATGGCACTCTTGCCAAGACCGCCTGCTGCACCAACACCAGCGCCAATACCCGCACCGGCCCAATCGCCTGTCACGCCGCCAATCAATGCGCCAAGGCCAGCGCCCACAGCGGTATTGGTTGCGGTTTCACCGCTTGCATAATCTTTTTGTTTGGCCAAAGCCTGGCACGCTGCCAGATCTTTTTCATAATTCGGACCCGGGCGATCAACGATCGGGCGGGTATCCGCACCAGAATTAGCGCATGCCGCCATTACAAGGAGGAGGGGAATAGCAAGAAAGTTGGGTTTCATAAGGAGCGCTCCTAAAGAGTGTTTATTAACACCTATGACACTAACCCATGCGTTAACAAATGCAAGTCATCACAAAGGATTATCAAGCGGTCGTTCATGCAGACAAAAAAAAGGGCGGGGAAAACCCCGCCCTTTATATTTGTTCAGCTAGCTAATTACTTAGCGCCCTTACGGAACTTCTTAGCTTTGATGTAGTTTACTTCAACTTCAACCTTACGGTCTGGGCTGAGGCAAGCTACGAGTTCATTGTGTTCCATCTTGCCATTGCACTTAGCTGATGGCTTGGTCTTGCCAACCCAACGGGTCTTGGTCACGCTTGCATTGGTGTAGCCGTTAGCTGCCAAGTAGTCTTTAACAGTCAGCGCGCGCTTCTTTGACAAAGCTTGGTTGTAGCTTTGTGAACCGATACGGTCAGCATAACCAACGATTGAAACGCTTTGGATTTCTTTGTCTGACTTCAAGATGGTCAACAGGCTGTCGAGCTTAGCCTGAGCTGCTTCGGTCAGTGTTGAGTCGTTGAAGTTGAAGTACACGGTACGATCTTCAAGAGCGATTTCGCGGCGAACGCCTTCGCAAACACCGTCATTGCCTTCCCAGCGGGTGACAACGCAGTTGCCGTTGGTGCTACGCACCGCATTACCACGAGCGTCCCGTACAACGAGAACATTCTGGGTCACATGCGCATCAGCAGCAACGCTTGTAAGTGAAATAACAGAAGCGATAACTAGACCGCCGATAAAAGCATAACGGGAAAGCATTTTTTTCTCCTTTGTTTCCAAGTGCCTAGCCATCCATACGGCCTGCACTAATCTCTTGGGCTTTTAGTATAGGAACTTATCTCATAAGTAAAGGCTGCATCCGTGTTAAGAAAGTGCAGATTCCGAGGTGCATTCTATGCGCATAGCCTTAAAAAACCATGAGCAGAAAGTCTTGCAATCTATTGGTTTTTTTAGGTTATTTTCAATTTACTGTTTTTCATGCACTGCGCATTACCCCCTTTATTCACTTCGTTAACCCATGCAGTGTGGTGCTAAAACCTATCACCTGTAGCACTTTTGCATCACTATATCTTATCAACCAAAAAACCCTTATTAATCGGCCAAATCACTACCTATGGCCTGATATTCGATGAACCTCTCGGATTTTGATTTCCAGCTTCCTGAAAGCTCTATTGCCCAGCATCCGGCTGTTCCACGGGATAGCGCGCGCCTCCTATATATAGGCAAGCATCTGGAAGATAAGCGGATAACAGATCTTGTTGACCTTTGCCGCCCCGGTGATGTCTGGGTTTTGAATAACAGCAAGGTCATTCCGGCCCGATTATATGGAAGAAGGGGGGAGATGAAGGTTGAAATCCTTCTTCACAAACGCCTCACTCCAACTGATTGGGAAGTTTTCGCCCGCCCTTTAAAACGATTGCATCTGGGTGATGACATTATTTTTGCCGATGATTTTAAGGCACGTGTAATTGCTAAACACGAAAATGGTTTAGCAAGCATACAATTTGATGGCAGCGCGCAGCATATCATGGCGTCAATCATGCGTGATGGATTAATGCCACTGCCGCCCTACATCAAACGTAATGAAAAAGTTGCCGACGATGCAATCTGTTACCAAACAGTATATGCGCAACACGAAGGTTCGGTTGCTGCGCCAACCGCTGGCCTGCATTTCACTGATGAATTACTGAATAAGCTCAAGGAAAAAGGTGCCACAATTGTAACCGTCACCTTGCATGTGGGTGCAGGCACCTTTCAGCCCGTGAAGGTAGAAGATATCTCGCAGCATGTCATGCATTCCGAATGGGTTGAATTAACGCCCGAAGCTGCCGCGGCAATCAACACCGCAAAGGAAAAGGGCGGGCGCATTGTGGCGGTGGGTACAACATCTACCCGTGTTCTCGAAAGCGTTGCGGGAGAGGATGGCCGTGTGAAACCATGGCAGGGCGATACATCCATCTTCATTACCCCAGGCTATCGTTTTAAAATTGTTGATGCGCTGATGACTAATTTCCATCTGCCAAAATCAACCTTGTTCATGTTGGTTTCTGCCTTTGCAGGAACACAAGCCATGCATGCGGCATATCAACATGCTATTGAAAACGGCTACCGCTTTTACTCCTACGGCGATGCCTGTTTTATCGAAAGTAAAGCCATATAGATTAATTGGCTTAAAGTTATTATAGTCGTATTTTTTAACAAATGATTGATATGACAACGACCCAAAAATCCAATCTGAAATCTTCGCCCAAAGTCGGCATCGTAAGCCTTGGTTGTCCAAAGGCGTTGGTGGATAGCGAGCGCATTTTGACCCAGCTGCGCAGCGAAGGGTATGAGATTTCAGGTACGTATGCGGGCGCGGATGTGGTTCTGGTTAATACCTGCGGATTTATTGATAGCGCGCGCGATGAGTCCTTGAATGCAATTGGCGAAGCGTTAAACGAAAACGGTAAGGTGATTGTCACGGGGTGTTTGGGCGCGGAACCCGAAGTCATTCTTAAAAAATTCCCCAAAGTTATGCATGTGACTGGCCCTGCGCAATACGAAGCGGTGGTGAATGCGGTGCATGAAGTTGTGCCCCCCAGCCATGACCCCTATATAGATTTATTGCCGCCGCAGGGCATTAAACTAACGCCCCGTCATTATGCTTACTTGAAAATTTCCGAAGGCTGCAATAACCGTTGCAGCTTCTGCATCATTCCCGCACTGCGTGGCGATCTGGTTAGCCGCAATATTACTGATGTGATGCATGAAGCTGAACGCCTTGCCAAAGCAGGCGTGAAAGAATTATTGGTGATTTCCCAAGACACCAGCGCGTATGGCATAGATATCAAATATGCCGAAGGTAAATGGCGCGATAAAACATGGCGCACGCAGTTTGTGGATTTGGCAAAGGCGCTTGGCGAACTCGGCATCTGGGTGCGTATGCATTACGTTTATCCATACCCCCACGTGAATGAAGTGATGCCATTAATGGCGGAACGTAAAATTCTTCCCTATCTTGATATTCCATTCCAGCATGCAAGCCCGAAGGTGCTCAAGGCGATGTGCCGTCCCGCGAACCAGGAAAAAACACTGGAACGAATTAAGGAATGGCGCGCAGCATGCCCTGATTTAGTGCTACGTTCCACGTTCATCGTGGGTTTTCCCGGTGAAACCGATGAAGATTTCGAAGTGTTGCTGAACTGGCTGCAAGAAGCGCAGCTCGACCGTGTGGGTTGCTTTAAATACGAACCGGTAAAGGGCGCAGTTGCCAATGATTTGGAAGGCGCTGTTCCTGAAGAAGTAAAAGAAGAACGCTGGCACCGTTTCATGCAAACCCAGCAGGCAATTAGTACGCAGCGTTTGAAGCGCTTCGTTGGTCAAACGGTAGATGTATTGATTGATGAAATTGATGGCAAGAAAGCATCCCAAAAAATTGGTGTGGGCCGTTCATACGCCGATGCGCCGGAAATTGATGGCCGCGTCTATGTATCCGCAATCGGTGATGCCAAGGCAGGCGATATGATAAAAGTCGCCATTAGCAAAACCGATGAATACGATCTGCACGGCAAGCGCACAGGATAGCGTTATTTTCCTGAATTCATATCTTGCTGGAGAATATCTTCAAGTTCTTTGCGTTTCTGGCGCGCGAATAAAATCAGCTTCTCTTCATCGTCAAAAAACGCGAATGATTTTTTCAGCGTTGCAAAATCATGCTTCTTGAACAGCGTTGCTTTGGCTTTCATTTCATCGTTGTCATGGCCAAGATACACCATAATATCGCTTGCCATATTCAGCGCTGAGTCAAACAATTCGCGCTTGAAATAATCAACGCCAAGCTTGTTGAGATTATAGGCGTGGCGGCGGTTACGTGCCCGCGCAAAAATCGCTACGTTCGGGAAGTCACGCTTGGCAATCGTCGCAATTTCCATGCAGCTTGCTTCATCGTCCACCGCGATAATCAAAATCTTGGCGTCCTGCAAACCGGCGCTACGCAAAATATCGATGCGCGCGGCATCGCCGTAATAGCCTTTAAATCCGAATTTGCGCAGCTGTTCGATTTGGTCGGCATCTTTTTCTAGTACAGTTACCTTAACGCCCTGCGCCAACAGAAAACGTGAAATAATCTGACCAAATCGTCCAAATCCTGCGACGATGATCTGTGATTTTTTATCAATCGTATCGTAGGTCGCCTCGGGTAATACGCTCATATACAACGGCACAACATATTTGCTGTAAATCATCATCAGAAATGGCGTTGCCACCATCGAAAGCGTAACAACTAGGTTCAGAAAGTGTACATGCGCCTCACTAACAAGTGATAATCCGCCGATGAATTGGAACAGCACGAATGCAAATTCCCCGCCTTGCGCCAGTGCAAAGGCAAATCCTGAATCATGTTCCGGTGACAAGCCGAACAACTTGCCTAGGATATACAGGATTAATCCCTTTACGGTGATAAGCAGTAATGCGCAGCCGATAATGGTTGCGGGCTCGCTGGCGAGCATGCTGAAATCAATCCCCATCCCGATGGAAATAAAGAAAAGACCAAGCAGCAATCCTTTAAATGGCTGAATATCGGTTTCAATGGTGTGGCGGTATTCGGAATTGGCTAGAACCACACCGGCAATAAACGCGCCAAGCGCGGGCGATACGCCCAGCATATTCATCAATAATGTCACGCCAATCACAAGCGCAAGGGAGGTGGCCGTGAATAATTCACGCAGGTTAGTCCGTGCGATAACGCGGAAAAAACTCCGTGAAAACTTACGTCCAGCTGTAACCATCAGGCCGATGATAGCCACAATAATTAGCGCGCGGGCCCATGCCGGATATCCTTGCAGCCACTCGGGCGATGATGTAAGCGCGTCCGGCACATGTGCAGCCAGAAAAGGCAATGCAACCAAAATCGGAATAACGGCAATATCCTGAAACAGCAGTACAGCAAATGAACTTTCTCCCATAGCGGTCTGCATCAATTTCTTTTCCTGCAAGATTTGCAGAACAATCGCGGTTGATGAAAGCGACAGTGCCATGCTCACCGCAAGGCTAACTTTCCAGTCATGCCCCAGTGCCATGCCAATCGCTGTGAAGGCGCCGGTTGTCAAAATAACCTGCAATCCGCCAAGGCCAATAATCGCTTTACGTAAACGCCACAGGATGGATGGTTCCAACTCAAGCCCGATAAGGAATAACATCATCACCACACCGAATTCGGCAAAGTGGGAGATGTTTTCCGTATCGGTAATCAGGCTCAGCGCAAACGGGCCGATTAAAATACCAGCAAGAATGTAACCAAGCACGGAACCGAGTTTGAAACGGCTCGACAGTGGAACAGCAATACATGCCGCAGCAAGAAACACAAAAATATTTGCAAGCGCCGAATTTTCCATAACTGATTTTTCGCATGTTGGGATAGGAACGTCTATTAAATTATAATGTGAATATTTATGCACAGTTGTGCGGTGCATAATTTCAATCGTGAACGATTGACGATTAAACCCCAATATGCTTCATAAGAAGCTTAAGCCCACCACTGAAATGGAGAAAAAACGATGAGCATATTTACAGAATTCAAACAATTTGCGATGCGCGGCAACGTAATTGAACTGGCAGTGGGTGTGATTATTGGCTCAGCCTTTACCAGCATTGTTGATTCAGTGGTAAAAGATCTTATCAATCCAGTTATCGGGCTCTTGATTGGGGGGATCGATTTTTCCAATATGTTCGTCACCATTAAACCCGCAGCGGAAGGCGCAACCTATGCTACGCTCAAAGCTGCGCAGGATGCAGGCGCGGTTACGGTTAATTATGGATTGTTCATCAATTCATCCATCAAATTCCTGATTGTTGCGTTTGTTGTGTTTATGCTGGTTAAGTCACTTAACAAATTGCTTAAGCCAACACCGGGTGTGCCTGTTGCACCATCCCGTCAGGAAGTATTGCTCGAAGAAATTCGCGATGCGATTAGAAAGAAATAACCTAAAATTTTAGCGATCGTTAAACTTGTCTTAAGGCCCCTTATCGTAAGCTACTGGCTCACATAAGGGGTTTTTCTTGGTTGATGCTATTTCGTCATCACTCGCTGGTTTAAACGCAGCTTCTTCGCGCTTGGCTACCGCGGCTGACCGCATTTCAAAAGCAGGCCTTACAACCAACACCACCGCATCTCAGCAAA